>NZ_JAKRMZ010000022.1:0-49072 GCF_022345915.1 Corynebacterium sp. ACRQP
TGATCAAGCCTTCTTTGGTGAGGATGCGGCGGATCGTTGACGTTGACGGGGCACGTTTGCCGGCCTGTTCGAGGTGGTAGGCAATGGTTTCGGCCCCGGCGTCAAGTCCGTGCCGGGTGAGCTGTTTGCGGATGCTGATGATGTCGTTGCGTAGTGCTTCCGGGACGGCGTGTGGGTGGGTGTGAGGGGCGCGCGATTTCGGTGCGATTGCCTCGGCGCCGCCTGCGTCGTAGGCGTTGAGGATCTGGTGGACACGTTGCCGTGAGATGCCAAAGCGCTTGGCGACGTTGGTGGGTGTGCCGCCTTGGTCTCTGACGGCTCTGACGATGGCGAGGTTGCGGTTGGGACTGTTCATAGCGTCAAACATGTCCCGACTCATCAGTCAAGCGTCACCGACACGGCTGAGGTAACCCTAAGTGTCAACTATGACGCGACTGATCTGTCAAGGATCACGACGCAGTCCGCAGGCACACCCCGTCAAATATGTCGTGACCTCAGGCACCCTTAGCTCCACAATTCGATAAAACCCCTGGTCGTGATTGGCCAGGGGTTTTGCTGTATCTGCCCTGGTAGGTGCACTATTCCTTTGTTGCCACACGTTGCCATGTGTTGCCGTGGCATGAAGTCTCGTTCGACGCTGTACGGGCGCATTGGCCGAGATGATTACGGGTCAGAGCGCTGTGGCCCGCGCGTGAGGTGGGGTTGTCTGCTCACCAGCTTACCGCGACGCGCGGACATTTGGCACAGTCTTTTTGCCGCTTGCGTATGCTGCGTGCGCGCACGTGGCTATCCGCGGCTGTGATATCGACGGCTGCGCCGCATTCCGTGTCGCCAGGTAAGGCCCCCGCGCAGGTTTAGCCTTGGTACGAGACGCTGACCCTGGCAGCTGACGTCGAGACCGACGAGGGGCATGGAAGTCTCGACAGCCCATGCCTTTGGGTGCAGAAACTGTCTCGGTCGGCAAAGTCCAGAGGTATGTGCGGTGATGTGCGCCCTATTCCGCAGCACCTCCTGCGACGCGCAGGCGGCGCTGCTCATTTGCGGTGAAGGTCCGCTCAGCAAGTGACTCACCGGCGCCCCCTTGCAGGTGGACGACGACGTCGAGACCGAGCTCTTCGAGTTCTTCGACGTCCTCGCGGTACATGGCGACAGTACTGATCGTGCACTCATCAGCGTTGATGCGGGAAGCGTAAATTTGCTTTACTGATTCCAGGTTGGCGTGTTGGGCCGGCATGGCGAGCATGATCATGTCGATCTGGTGGCTGTCTTTGACGCGTTCCCAGAAGTCGACGTCCGTAGCGTCTCCTTCTACCACGTTGTAGCCACGTTCCTGCAGGTGGCGGACGCGAGCTGTGTCGTGCTCCACGCCAAGGACCCGCACACCGTAGACCTCAGTTAGCTCGGTGTAGCAGGCGATGCCGAGGCGGCCAACGCCCAGGACGAGTGCGTGGGCGTCGCCAAGCTCGATGGGGCGATCCCCCGGATGGATTTTGTGCGGCGGGCGTGTGGGTAAACGCTTGGCCAAGCGGGTGGTGCGCGAAACGCTCTGTGGGTTAAGAATTGCCGAGATGACGAAGCTGAGCGAGACGGCAAGCACCAGGGAAAGCATCCACCGTTGATTCAACCAGCCATCTTTGACACCAAGTGCGGCGATGATCAGGGCAAACTCTGAGTAATTGGAAAGCAAGAGCGCCGCAAGCACCGAGGTGCGGTTGCGTAGGCCCAGGCCCCAGAGGATTGCCCAGTAGGCGACGGCTTGCAAGGGCAGGAGTAGGAGAAGTAATCCAGCGTCGAGCATGTTTTGCCAGTTCGGCAGCCCGAGGAAGCCAATGTTGACGAAGAATCCGACAAGCAGCAGCTCTTTCAGTGTGAACAGTGAGTGGCTGAGTTGCTCAGCCCCCGAAGAACGGGAGAGCACGACGCCCATGATGAGGGCGCCGAGGCTGCCGGAAAGACCGACCCACTCAAAAAGGGCGTAGCCGGGCAGCAGAGCCATGACGATCCCGAAAAGCGCCCCCAATTCGCCGTGGCCAAGCTTGTACCAGCGACGCGTGATCAAAGCGAGCAGCGGCACGATAACGACGAGCCCCAGGGCCGCCAAGCGCGGTGGTTCGCCGCGCAGGATGCTCATGAAGGCGACGGCGAGAATGTCCTGCATAATCAGCACGCCCACGCAGATATTGCCGTAGAGCGCCTGCTCATCGCCGCGGTCCTGCAAGATTTTGATCACGACGATGGTGCTAGAAAAGCTCAAGACCAGGGCGACGTTGACGGCAATCGAGAAGGACGCGGGACCGAAAGCGCCGAGCGCGCCGAGTGCGGTGATGAATCCCGCGCCAACAATCGTCATGACCAAGGCGTGGGCTCCGGCGGTGAGCCACACGGCCTTATCCGTCAATGCGCGCAAATCCAGGCGCAGGCCAATGGCGAAGAGCATGAGGGTGACGCCGATGTCGGCGAAGAGATCGAGAGCCTCGACGTGCGCGACGCCGCTGGCGTTGAGGATGAACCCGGCCGCCAGAAACCCGATAAGTGGTGGGAGGCGGACAGCCCATGCGATCAGCCCGCAGCCAAACACGACAGCAAGGTAGGTCAACAGCAGTTCCATACAGAGCAGTCTGCCTTATGTAGGGTTAAGCGACAAAATGTGTGCTTTTGAAACGTCCTGGGTTTGGTTCCGCTTCTTTTACGGCCCTGTGTTGATGGGCTCGGTGAGATAGTACTCGGTTTCTACTTCTTGTGGGGTGGCGTAGTCCAACGCCTCGTGAAGACGTTTGGTGTTCCACCAGTGCACCCACCGCAGGGTGGCTAGCTCGACTTCTCCTACTGATGTCCACGGGCCTTGAGGATGGATAAGTTCAGCCTTGTAGCGACCGTTAACTGTCTCGGCCGGCGCGTTGTCATAGGAATCTCCGACTGTGCCGACACTCGGCCGGATCTCGGCTTCGGCCAGTGCGGTGGAGTATTTCAGTGACACGTACTGACTTCCCCGGTCACTGTGGTGTATCAGCTGGTCGCCGTGGATTCGCCCTGCAGTCGTTAACGCATGTTCCAGTGCCTCCATCGGCAGCGCATCAGTGCGCATCGTAGATCGGGTGGCAACACCGACTATTTTGCGGCTGTAGACGTCAATGACAAACGCGGTGTAGGCGAATCCTGACAGGGTGCGAACATAGGTAATGTCGGCGACCCAAAGTCGCCCAGGTGCTGTGGCCCGGAAGTTTCGCTGCACAAGATCCGGACGATGATCCGGCACCTTAGGGCTGATCGTGGTCACCGGGGTGCGTCCACGTCGTCGACCAGACACACCTGCAAGTTTCATCAGGCGTGCGGTCTTGTCGCGGCCGATATGAAAGCCCTCACGGTTCATGGCGTGCCACATCTTGCGGATGCCGTAGACCGAGAAGTTTTCCGCATGGACGCGCTGAATCTCTGGGATAAGCAGGCTATCGCTTAAGGCCCTCGCACTCGGGGCGCGGGTGGTGGCTTTACGGTAGCCGCGGGAGGTGATGAATCCACGGTCTGCTTGTTTCAGAACACGGCAGATGGCCTCGACCCCAAATTGCTCCTTGTACTCGTCGATGTAGGAGATCATCTGGTCGTGGGTCGGTCGAGTTCCGCCGCGAAAAAAGCCGAGGCAGTCTTGAGGATTCCGTTGGCTCGTTTCAGCTCGCGGTTTTCCCGGCGTAGCCGTTTGAGCTCTTCTTCCATGGTTTCGCCACCTGTTGGTGCCGTCTGCTCATGGGCGACGCTGTCACGGTACCAGGCGCGTAACGTGTGGTGGGACACGCCAAGGAGCTCTCCGACTTCCTCGTACGCGCGTTGCCGTGAGCAGGACTCCAGACGGACCATCTCTAGGACTTGATGGATCGCCTTCTCCTTGAATTCGGCGGAATACTTTCTGGGCATAGTGCCAATCCTTCCTTAGCAGAGGTAGGAACTAAACCCAGGACGCTTCAATCGCCGCCGGCCTGCTCACGTTCGTGTGGGAGACCGCCTGGTTCGACATCGTTGTCGGCGCGATCATCGCCGCCATCAACCTCTCGGCTGCCAAGGAAGTTTGGGAGGCCTCCCGCGAGGAGCACGACTCCGTCGAGGACGCCTTCGCGGACATGGACGACGATTAAACGCCGCCTAAACGCCGCCTAGACGCCGCTTAGACCCACACCCCGGATGCGCCGCGGCGCCACGTGCCCACCAGGTTGGTGTCGATGATGCCGGTGGATTCCATCAGCGCGTACATGGTCACCGGCCCCACAAAGGTGAAGCCGCGCTTCTTCAAATCCTTCGCCAGCTGCTCGGACTCCGCCGAGCGTGTCGGCACCTCCGCCATCGTGCGCGGCACCGGCGTGTTCGCCGGCTGGTAGGACCACACGAACTCGCCCAGGTGCGTGCCCTGTTCCCGCAGCGCCAGCGTCGCCTCGGCGTTTTTCACTGCAGCTTCGAGTTTGCGCCGGTTGCGGATCAAGGCAGCGTCGCCAAGCAAATGCTCGATGCTCATACCCGCGACCTCTTCTGGGTCGAAGCCGTGGAAGGCTGCGCGCAGGGCCTCGCGCTTCTGCAGGATCAGCCGCCACGACAGCCCCACCTGGAAGCCCTCGAGGCAGACGCGTTCAAACATGCCCTGCTCGTCGGTGACGGGCATGCCCCATTCGGTGTCGTAGTACTCGCGCAGCAGTGGGTCGGTGGCGGCCCACGGCGGGCGCGCCAGCCCGTCGTCGCCAATGACAGGCCAGCCGGATTCGGGGTTGGTTTCTGGTGTGGTGTGAAGATCAGTCATATGTATTGGACTCAGTTCTACCCTGTTCGGTTCCACGGGTACGCTAATCGGCATGAATAGGCCCGCCGTCCGCGACTTCGCGCTGCTTGTGCTCCGGCTTGTGCTGGGCGCGGTGTTTGTGGCGCACGGCTACAACCACTGGTTCGAGATGGGCATGGCCGAAACCGGCCGCCAGTTCGCCGCCCTCGGGGTGCCGCAGCCGCAGCTTTCCGCCTACCTCACCGGCACCGTAGAGCTCATCGGCGGCGCGTTTTTGGCAGTGGGGCTCTTGACGACGATCACCGCGTCGCTCCTCGCCCTCCTCGCTTTAGCCGCCGGGTATTTCGTGCATCTGGATAACGGCTTTTTCATCGAGGCTGGGGGAGTGGAGTACACGCTCGTGCTTGCCGCCGCGCTGTTCATCATCACCGTCTTCGGTACCGGCCGCGTAAGCCTGGACGGGGTGCTCACGCGTGGTTAGCCACGAGGAGGTCCAGGCGGCGCTGTCGGCGCGCATCGACGGCGAGAAGGCTGAACTCGACGACGCGATCGTCGACGCCCACGTGTCCGGATGCGCGGAGTGCCGGGCGTTTTTGGACCGCTCCTTGGCACTGTCGGAGTCGTTGTCCCAGCCGCTCAGCGGCGACACCGACGACGCGATGGCGCCGCCGCAGGACCTGTCTTCCGCGATCCTCGCCGGCGTGGACAACGAGTGGCGCCGCTTCGCGCGCCGCCGGGAGATCGGCATGGCCGTAGGGCGCCTGATGCTCGGCGCGATGGCCGTGGTGTGGGTGCTGTGGGCCGTGCGCCTGATCCTCTCCGGCGGCGAGGAGCCGGTAGTGGCGTCTTCGGCGTCCGTGCGCTTCGGCGTGGCGCTCGCGTTGGGCTTTACCGCCTGGCGGCCGCAGCAGATCCCGGGGGTGCTGCTCATCGTGGGCACGATGTTCACCTTCACCGTCGGCTTCGCCGTGCGCGACTTCGTGCTGGGCACGGGCGCGTTCGAGCTCGCCGGGGTGCTCATCCCGCTTATGAGCCTGGTGGCCCTGGTGTGGACCTGGGTCGCGGACCGGGGCGGGGCGCTGCGCCGGGCGTGGCAGCTGCTCGACGCCCGGCCGTACTAGGGCAGGTGTGGAGCTGGGGTAGCAGTCAAAAGCGATGGCTCTGACATATTCCGCAGGCGCTTCGAGCTGACCTGGGGCGGAGCGCGTCGCCTGACAGATTCCGCCAGAAAGTGTCAGGCGCGGGCCCCGGGGGAACGACGCCGGTGCCGAAAATTGGGCCAGGTTTCCAACCAGCCGGGCTACTTCCAGCTGGGCAGCCACATGATGGACTCGTACCAGGCGTCCGGGATTTCGAACCCGTAGAAGATGGGCGACCAGTAGATGAAGCTGGCCACCACCAGTGCGATGTAGACCACGGCGGCGAGTTGGCCCCAGCGCATCTCAAAGCCTGCGACCTTGTGCACCCAGGGCCACGTCACGGGCCCGCCCTTCTTGGCCAGGTTGCCCAACGCGAGCGCGAGCAGCACCGCGGTGAACGGCACCAGGGCGGTGGCGTAGAAGAAGTACATCTGGCGGTCGAAGGCGGCCAGCCACGGCAGGAACCCGGCGGCGAACGCGATCACCGGCACGATGACGCGGAAGTCCTTGCGGGTCAGCCACACCCAGCAGGCCCACAGCAGCACCGGCACGGTCAACCACCAGATGGCGGGGGTGCCGAACATGTAGATCATCTCGCGGCACTTGCCGTCGCCGGGCGCAATGGAGCAATCCAGGTCGGTGGCGGAGTAGTAGAGGATCGGGCGTGCCGAGACCAGCCAAGCCCACGGCTTGGAGTCCCACGGGTGGGAGTGGCCGGACGACGACGTCAGCGAGGCGTGGAAGTTCAGCACCGAGAAGTGGTAGTAGAACCAGCCGGCAATCGGCTCGGGCAGGTTGGCCAGCCAGGGCCAGTCGGAGCCGGCGATCGTGCCGTCGGTAAGCGAGTGGCGGTACACGGAGGTCTCGGACGCGAACCAGGCGCGCCAGGACCACAGGTACAGCACGGCGGGGATGAGCACAATCGAGGCGAGCGCCGACGGCACGTCGCGGAGCAGGGTGCCCGAAATCGGCTTCTCCACGCCGTAGCGGCGGCGCAGGAACAGGTCCCAGAACGACGACAGCAGGCCGAAGAACATGATGTAGTACAGGCCGGACCACTTCACCGACAGCGTCAGGCCCAGCAGCACGCCGGTGGCGAAGCGCCACCAACGGAACCCCATGCGCGGGCCGAAGGGGCCGGTGCCCTCGAGCTTGCCGGCCAGCCACGCGTCGTGCCAGCGGTGGTGCACCTCGCGCATGTCGCCGGCCAGCGTCCACGCCGCCATCACCACGAACAGCACCTGGAAGACGTCGAGCATGCCGAATTTGGCGGAGACTAGCAGGACGCCGTCGAAAAGCGCGATGATGCCCGCGAGGATCGCGATGTTGGTGGACTGGCTCACCCGCCGCGCGAGCAGGAACACGAACACGATCACGGCGGTGCCGAACAGGCCGGTCATCAGACGCCAGCCCAGCGGGGAGTAGCCAAAGATGATCTCGCCGAGCGCGAGCAGCTGCTTGCCCAGCGGCGGGTGCACGACCAGGCCGTAGCCGGGGTTGGACTCGATGCCGCCTAAGACCGGGTTGAACCAGCTTTCCACCATGTCCCAGGCTTGCGGGACGTAGTGCTTCTCGTCGAAGACGGGGGTGCCAGAGCTGGTCGGCTGCACCAGGCCGATGAACCTGGTGAGCAGCGCCAGCACACCGATGACGGAGGCGGCGATGGTGTCGCGGCGCGTCCACGGCACGGTCACGGGTGCCTCAGGCGCAGGCTGGGCGGGCCGCAGGGAACGCGTCGTCTCTGGCGCCGTTGCGTCGGCGCTAGGTGGCGGTCCGGCGGGGTTCGGGGTGCTCGCGATAGTGGTCACGACGGAAGATATTAGCGCCTTACGCGTATGCTCCCGAGGTATGTCCGCCGAGCAAGACAACCTGACTCAGAACCTCCCGGCCGGAGTTGTGCTCGCGGCCACCCCGCTCGGCAATGTAGAGGACGCCTCCCCGCGGCTTGCGCAGGCGCTCGCCACCGCGGACGTGATCGCCGCGGAGGACACGCGCCGCACGCGCGCCCTCGCCGCAGCGCTCGGCGTGGAGATCGCCGGGCGCGTGGTGTCCAACTTCGACCACAACGAGGAATCCCGGGCGCGGGAGCTTCTCGACGCCGCACGCGCCGGCACCGTACTCGTCGTCACCGACGCCGGCATGCCGCTGGTGTCCGACCCCGGCCACTCCATCGTCGCCGCCGCCCACGACGCCGGCATCCCGGTCACCTGCATCCCGGGCCCGTCCGCGGTGACCACCGCGCTGGCGCTGTCTGGGCTCAACGTCGGCCATTTCATCTTCGACGGTTTCGCGCCCCGCAAGGCCGGCGCGCGCCGGGCGTGGCTGGAAACGCTCGTGCATGAGCGCCGCGCGGTGTGCTGCTTCGAGTCGCCGCACCGCATCGAGCAGTTGCTTGCCGACGCCGCGGACGTCCTCGGCGCCGAACGCCGCGCCGCGGTGTGCCGCGAGCTGACCAAAACCTACGAGGAGGTCAAGCGCGGCACGCTAGGGGAGCTAGCGGCGTGGGCGGCCGGTGGCGTGCGCGGGGAAATCACGCTGGTGATCGAAGGCGGCACCGGGCAGCAGGCAGAACCCGAGGACCTGGTCGGCCTGGTGCTCGAGCTCGTTGACGGCGGCCAGCGCATGAAAGACGCCGCGAAACAGGTGGCCAAGCAGCACGGCGTGAAGGTCGGAGACCTTTACGATGCCGCGTTGGATGCGCGGAGCTGACGTCGATAAGCACATGTTTTCCTCGCGCGCGGGTTAGCGCAATGGTGTGATCTGGGCTAGCCTGCTTGGGTTCTAGAAAAACCCTGAAAATTTGCGAGGAGAACTATATGTCTCAGCGTGATCTCCAAAGGGATCCACACGATCCCGACGTGGAGCCGCGGAGTACGGATCCCATTAAGACTGAAGACACTTCCGCAGTCGGCGAGATCGCCGCGCTGCTGCGCGCCGACCGCGACGGCGTGCAACCCAACTACACCGACCCTGAGGAACGCGTCGAGAGCCAAGCCGACGCAGAAGACGCCCCGATCAACTGGGGCATCGTTATTCCTCTCGCGGTGATTGTCGCGGCGGTTGTCGGCTGGGGCCTGGCTGCCCCCGACAGCTTCTCCAACTTTGCGGACGCCGCATTCGGCTGGGTCATTGACAACCTCGGCTGGGCCTTCGTCCTCGGCGGCACCATCTTCGTTGCCTTCGTCATCGTGATCGCCTTGTCGAACTTCGGCACCATCCGCCTCGGCACCGCCGACGAACGGCCGGAGTTCAAGACAACATCCTGGATCGCCATGATGTTCGCCGCCGGCATGGGCATCGGCCTGATGTTCTACGGCGCGGCTGAGCCGCTGGCGATGTACCTCGACGGCGTGCCGGGCCACGACGAGCACGAGGTCGGCACCGCGATGGCGCAGACCATGTTCCACTGGACGCTGCACCCGTGGGCCGTCTACGCCATCATCGGCCTGGCTATCGCGTACTCGACGTTCCGCCTCGGCCGCAAGCAGCTGCTGTCCAGCGCGTTCATCCCGCTAATTGGTGAGAAAGCTGCCAACGGCTGGCCGGGCAAGCTCATCGACGCCTTCGCCGTGTTCGCCACCATCTTCGGCACCGCCTGCTCCCTGGGCCTGGGCGCGCTGCAGATCAGCTCCGGCCTGGAGGCCTCCGGTTTCGTGGACAACCCGTCCACCAAGCTGACCATCGGCATCGTCTCCGTGCTCACCCTGGCGTTCCTGCTGTCCGCGATGTCGGGCGTGTCCAAGGGCATCCAGTGGCTGTCCAACACGAACATGGTCGTCGCCGCCGTGCTGGCGATCTTCGTGTTCGTCTTCGGCCCGACCGTCGCGCAGCTGAACATGCTGCCGACCGCCGTGGGCACCTACCTGCAGAACTTCTTCGAAATGGCGGCCCGCACCGCCGAGAGCTCCGACGGCCAGGCCGGCGAGTTCCTCTCCAGCTGGACCATCTTCTACTGGGCATGGTGGATCTCCTGGTCCCCGTTCGTGGGCACCTTCCTGGCGCGCATCTCCCGCGGCCGCACCGTGCGCGAGTTCTGCCTCGGCGTGATGCTGGTCCCGGCCGGCCTGTCCACCGTGTGGTTCGCTATCTTCGGCGCCACGGCCATCAAGATGGAGCAGGCTGGCGAGTCCATCGTCGGCGACGGCTCCAACGAGGAGCAGTTGTTCAACCTGCTGCACTCCCTACCGGGCGGCTACGTCATGGGTGTGTTCGCCCTGATCCTGCTGGGCACCTTCTTCATCACCTCCGCGGACTCCGCGTCGACCGTGATGGCGTCCATGACCCAGTCCGGCAAGACCGAGGCGAAGCCGTGGCTCGCCGCAATGTGGGGCCTGGCCACAGCATTCGTTGGCCTGACGCTGCTGATCTCCGGCGGCTCGGACGCGCTGAACTCGCTGCAGTCGGTGACCATCGTGGCCGCCACGCCGTTCCTGTTCATCCTGATCGCGCTGATGTTCGCGATTGTCAAGGACATGTCCAACGACACGATCTACCTGGACAAGAAGGAGCAGGAGCGTTTCGCCCGCCAGCTGGCCATCGAGCGTCGCATGCACCGCGACCAGCAGGAGCTGGAAGCGCGCAAGGCGCAGGTGAAGGAGATGCTCAAACCGCGTTCCCGCTAGGGGCGTTTGCTTAACGACGCACCTTCGGTTGTGCCCCGCTCGAGCAGTGCAGTGCTTAAGCGGGGCATAACTTATGCTGAGAGCCATGACTTCTTCCGAGACCAACAACAACGTTCTTGTGTGCGTTGCGTGGCCGTACGCCAACGGCCCGCGCCATATCGGCCACGTCGCAGGCTTCGGCGTGCCCTCCGACGTCTTCGCCCGTTACCAGCGAATGTCCGGCAAGAACGTCCTCATGGTCTCCGGCACCGACGAGCACGGCACCCCGCTGCTCGTGCAGGCCGACAAGGAAGGCGTGACCGTCAAGGAGCTGGCGGACCGCTACAACAAGCAGATCGTCGAGGACCTGGCGGGCCTGGGCCTGTCCTACGACCTGTTCACCCGCACCACCACCCGCAACCACTACGCAGTGGTGCAGGAGCTGTTCCGCGGGCTGAACGAGAACGGGTACATGATCCGCGAGACCACCCAGGGCGCGATCTCCCCGTCGACGGGCCGCACGCTGCCGGACCGCTACATCGAGGGCACCTGCCCGATTTGCGGCGCCACCGACGCCCGCGGCGACCAGTGCGACACCTGCGGCAACCAGCTCGACCCGGCGGACCTGATCAACCCGGTATCCAAGATCAACGGCGAGACGCCGAAGTTCATCGAGACCGAGCACTTCATGCTCGACCTGCCCGCGCTGCACGACGCGCTGGAGCAGTGGCTGTCCACCCGCCAGGAGTGGCGCCCGAACGTGCTGAAGTTCTCCCTGAACCTGCTGGAAGACATGCGCCCGCGCGCGATGACCCGCGACATCGACTGGGGCATCCCGATCCCGGTGGAGGACTGGCAGGACAACCCGTCGAAGAAGCTCTACGTCTGGTTCGACGCGGTGGTGGGCTACCTGTCCGCGTCCATTGAGTGGGCGCACCGCTCCGGCAACCCGGAGGCCTGGAAGGACTTCTGGCAAGACCCGGCCACCGAGGGCTACTACTTCATGGGCAAGGACAACATCACCTTCCACTCCCAGATCTGGCCGGCGGAGCTGCTCGGCTACGCGGGCAAGGGCGCGAAGGGCGGCACCGCCGGCGAGCTCGGCGAGCTGAACTTGCCCACCGAGGTCGTCTCGTCCGAGTTCCTCACCATGTCCGGCTCCAAGTTCTCCTCGTCCAAGGGCGTGGTCATCTACGTCAAGGACTTCCTTTCGGAGTTCGGCCCGGACCCGCTGCGCTACTTCATCGCCGTCGCCGGCCCGGAGAACAACGACACGGACTTCACCTGGGACGAGTTTGTCCGCCGCGTGAACAACGAGCTGGCCAACGGCTGGGGCAACCTGGTCAACCGCACCGTGTCCATGGCGCACAAGAACTTCGGCCAGGTCCCGGCACCCGGCCCGCTCGAAGCGTCCGACGAGCGCATCCTGAACCTCGCGGCCGAAACCTTCACCACCGCCGGCGAGGAGCTGCACAAGGCCCACTTCAAGTCCGCGATCACGAAGATCATGCACGTCGTCGGCGAGGCCAACGCCTACATCGCGGAGCAGGAGCCGTGGAAGCTGGCCAAGGATGACACCCAGCGCGAGCGCCTGGCCACCGTGCTGTGGACCGCGCTGCAGGTCGTCTCCGACTGCAACGCCATGCTCACCCCGTTTTTGCCGCACACCGCGCAGAAGGTCCACGAGACGCTGGGCCGCACCGGCATCTGGGCCGCGGAGCCGCGCGTCGAGGAGGTCGTGGACGACGAGGAGTTCAACCTCGTCGGCGTGGGCCTGCCGGAAAAGGGCCAGACCTACCTGACCATCACCGGCGACTACTCCCAGCAGCAGGCCGTGTGGCAGCGCGTGGACGTCACCCCGGGCACGGAGCTGTCCAAGCCGCAGCCGCTGATTGCCAAGCTGGACCCGGAGCTCGGCGAGACCGGCCCGGAGTGGGCGCCGGTGCAGTAGGCCGCGGCTACAGCTGCTCGCCGAGCCACGCCCTGGCCGAAGCGAGCATGGCCTTGACCACCGGCACGTCGAACGCCCACAGCTCGATCGCGTGCGGCGCGCCCTCGACGATCTCGAGCTGGGCGGGCACGCCGGCGTCGCGAAGCCTCCGGGTGTAGGCGCAGATCTCCTCGTAGAACAGCTCGATGTCGCCGGTGGACAGCCACGCAGGGGGAAGGCCCGACAGGTCGGCGCGCCGGGCGGGGACGGCGTACTCGGGCACCGTCTCCAACCCGGGCGCCTGGCCCAGGTAGGACGCCCAGGCGTAGCGGGTCTGCGCGTTGTTGGCCACGGGCCGGTCCCGAGGCAGGTCGCGCCTCCGGTCGGCGGTGGGGCGGTCGTCCAGCATGGGGCAGAACAGCCACTGGGCGCGCGGCAGCGGTCCGTGCTCGTCGTAAAGCCGCTGGCACGCCGCGGCGGCCAACCCGCCGCCGGCGCTTTCGCCGCCGATGGCGAACGGTTCGCCGAACTCGTCCGCGCGGGTGTGCATCCACGCCCACGTCTCCAGCGCGGCATCCAGGCCGGCGGGGAAGGGGTGCGCAGGCGAGAGCGGGTAGCGCGGGGCCACCACGGTCACGCCCACCTCGGCGGCGGTGTTCGCGCACAGCGGCCCGTCCTGGGCGGGGTGGCCGATGATGTGGCCGCCGCCGTGCAGCCACAACAGCGCGCCCTTCGGGTTGCGCGGCCGGAAGACGAGGGTGCGCCCGTGCCGGATCAGCTCCACACCCTCGCGCCGGGGAATGGGAAAGAGCGTCTGGCCGTGGCTGGTGAGCCAGCGCGTCGCTCTCAGCTGCACCGGCGGGTGGGGGATCAGCCGCGCGCGTCTGCGCAACTCCGGCCGCACGAGCGGCATGATCGATTCCGGCATACGAGCAGTCATAGGAACTGCCCGAGAAACTTGGTCAGCGTGCCGGGTTCCTCGTCCTCGAAGCGCTGGTCCACCACAACTAGCGGGGCGGTGTATTTTTCGCTGGCGCTGCCGACGTCTTTGGCGACGACGAGGTCGGTGCCGTAGTCGTCGATAAGCAATTGCCACTTGTACCCCTCGCGCACGAGCGCCTGGCCGAGCGCGGTGCCGAAAAGGCGCGCGGTGTCGCCGCGGGGGAAGCTGCGGCGCACGTCCGCGGGAAGGGCGAGGTAGTCCGCGAGTTCGGCCTCGAAAGACTCCGCGATGTCGGCGGGCGAGCCGTTGATGCCGCGGCCGGCTGCTTCGGCCAGGTCGGCCTCGATTTGGGTTTGGGTGGCTGAGTCGATGTCTGCAAATGCCATAGAGTGCATCGTATGAGCAAAAAGAAACCGCGTCCCACACCCGTGCCCGCCGAGCCGATCGCCGGGCTGATCGATGCGCACACGCACCTCGCGTCCTGCGGCGCGCGCAGTGCCGAGGAAGTGGGGGCGTTCGTCGAGCGCGCCCTGGCCGCCGGGGTGGAGCGCATCTGCACCGTCGGCGACGGGCTTGAGGAGGCCGAGCTCGCGCTTCAGGCCGCGCACTTCAACGAGCGCGTGTTCGCGGCGTGCGCCATCCACCCGACGAGGGCACACGAGCTTGACGACGATGCTCGCGCCCGCCTGACCGAGATGGCCGCAGATGAGCGTTGCGTCGCGGTGGGAGAGACCGGCATCGACACGTACTGGCTGAAGCACGACGCGGAGGGCACCGCGCCGCTTGAGGTGCAGGAGGAGGCGTTTCGCTGGCACATCGACCTAGCGTGCGAGTCGGGCAAGGCGTTGATGATCCACAACCGCGAAGGCGACGCGGAGATGATGCGCATTCTTGACGACGCCCCGCGGCCCGAGCACGTGATCCTGCACTGCTTCTCCTCGCCGCTGGACGTTGCGCGCGAGGCGATCGAGCGCGGCTACGTGCTCAGCTTCGCCGGCAACGTGACCTTCAAGCGCAACGAGGAGTTGCGCGAGGCGGCGGCGCTGGCGCCGGTGGGGCAGCTGCTGGTGGAAACGGACGCGCCGTACATGACGCCGGAGCCGTTCCGCGGGGCGAAAAACGAGCCGTCGTTGATCGGGCACACGGCGAAGGTCGTGGCCGAAGCGCGCGGCATGGAAGTGGCCGATGTGGCGCGTGAGATTGCAGAGACGTTCTCGCGGGTCTACGGGGTGTGAGCTGGCACGTCGGGCCTTGAAACCCCGCGGGCGTTACCGTATCGTTACCCGGGTTATTGGCTGAACACCTTTAGCCGAGCCGACCCGTGAGGAAACACATGTCCCGTCAGATCAAGCGGATCAACCCGAAGAGCACCGCCACCAAGCGCGCCGTCGCCGGCACCGTCGCCGGCGCCGTCCTGGTCGGCGGCGCGGGCACGGCACTTGCCACCCAAAAGCAGGTCACCGTCGACGTCAACGGCGAGGAGACCAACGTGCGCACCTACGCCGCGGACGTCGCGGGCGCGCTCAACTCCGCCGGCGTCGAGGTCGCACCGGAGGACCTGGTCTACCCGGCGCCGGGGGAGAAGCTGTCCAGCGGCGACACCGTCACCGTGCGCACCGCGAAGCCGGTCGCCGTGGTCATCGACGGCGTTGCGCAGGAGATCACCTCGACCGCCGGCACCGTCGGCGAGCTGATCGACCAGGCCGGTGTTGACGGCTACTCCGCAGTGGACGTGGACCGTGACCAGCCGGTCACCGACGGCATGAACCTGAACGTGACCACCCCGAAGATCGTCGCGCTGCGCGACGGCGGCGAGCTGACCTACGTCTCAGCCGCCGCGAAGACCGTCGGCGACCTTTTTGCCGCGCGCGGCGTCACCTTCGACACCGACGACCGCCTCAACGTCGCGCTCACCGATGCCATCGTGCCCGGCATGGAGATCGTTCTCGACCGCGTCAGCACCGTGGACCGCCCGGAAACCGTCGTGGTTGAGGCCCCGGCGGAGTACGTCGACGACGATTCGCTCGACGAGGGCGAAGACGAAGTCCGCGAGAAGGGCGAGCAGGGCGAAACCAAGGTCATCCACCGCACCGTCACCGTCAACGGCAAGGTCGAGTCCGAAGGCGTGGCCGAGGAAAAGGAAGTGAAGAAGGCCAAGCCGGCGCTCATCGCGCGCGGCACGAAGCAGGCCGACAACGCCGGCAACACCGGCGCGGCCGCGCCCGCGGTGGCCTCCGGCAGCGTGTGGGATTCGCTGGCGCAGTGCGAATCCGGCGGCAACTGGGCAATCAACACCGGCAACGGCTTCTCCGGCGGCCTGCAGTTCACCCCGTCCACCTGGGCGGGCCACGGCGGCACCGCGTACGCGCCGAGCGCACACCTGGCCACCCGCGAGCAGCAGATCGCCATCGCCGAGCGCGTCCAGGCCTCCCAGGGCTGGGGCGCCTGGCCGGCCTGCACCGCCAGCCTGGGTATCCGCTAGATGGCAGAAGCGCAACTCTTAGGGCCCGCCGAGATCCGCGAGCTCGCCGCCGAGCTGGACGTCACCCCGACGAAGAAGCTGGGGCAGAACTTCCTGCACGACCCCAACACCGTGCGCCGCATCGTCGCGGCCGCGGAGCTTTCCCCCGACGACCACGTCGTCGAGGTCGGGCCCGGCCTCGGCTCGCTCACCCTGGGGCTCATCGACACCGCCCAGACCGTCACCGCGCTCGAGATCGACCCGCGCCTGGCCAGGCGCCTGCCCACAACCATCGGGGAGTTCGCCCCGGACCACGCCGATCGCCTCACCGTCTTCAACACCGACGCGCTGAAGGTCGCCCGCGCCGACTTCGACACCGCGCCGACCGCGCTGGTGGCGAACTTGCCCTACAACGTCTCGGTACCGGTGCTGCTGCATTTGTTGGCGGAGCTGCCGTCGATACGCAGGGTGCTCGTGATGGTGCAAAAGGAAGTCGCCGACAGGCTTGCCGCCCAGCCCGGCTCGAAGATCTACGGCGTGCCCAGCGTCAAGGCCGCCTTCTACGGCGACGTCTCGCGCGCCGGCACGATCGGCAAGCACGTGTTCTGGCCGGCGCCAAACATCGAGTCGGGGCTCGTGCGCATCGACGTCGCAGCCGACGCCCCGCGCGAGCTTCGCGACACCATCTTCCCGCTAGTGGACGCCGCCTTCGCCCAGCGCCGCAAGACGCTGCGCTCCACGCTGTCGGGCATCTACGGCTCGGCCGCGGCCGCCGAGGAGGCGCTGCGCGCCGCCGGCATCGACCCGGGCCTGCGCGGCGAGAAGCTCACCGTCGCAGACTTCATCCGGCTGGGGGAGGCACGCCATGGTGCGTGAGATCGTCGCCTCCGCGCCGGGCAAGGTGAACCTGCACCTCGGCGTTGGCGAGGCGCGCACGGACGGCTACCACGACCTGGTCAGCGTCTTCCACGCGGTGGACAGGCGCGAGGTGGTGCGCTTGCTTCTCGACGGCGCCCCCGTGGCCGGCCCGCCCGTCGCATCCATGCGCACCACGTTCTTCGTGGACGAGCCCGACGAGGACATCGACGGGCCAAACAACCTGGCCTGGCGCGCCGTCGAGGCCGTGGTGGCGCGCGCGGGCGTGGCGGTGCCGCGCGTGCGCATCGAGGTGGACAAGCACGTCTTCGTCGCCGGCGGCATGGCGGGCGGCTCTGCCGACGCGGCCGCCGCGCTGGTGGCGGCCAATGCGCTGGTGGCGCAGTTCGGCGAGCCGCTGCCGGATGAGAAATTGCGCGAGATCGCGGCGTCGCTCGGCGCGGACGTGCCCTTTTCGCTCATGGGCGGCACCGCGCTCGGCACCGGCCGCGGCGACAAGCTGGTGGAGATGCTCTCGCGCGGCCGGCTGCACTGGGTGTTCATCAACCCCAAAATCGGCATCAACACCGGGGGAGCGTTTGCGCTTCTCGACGACCTGCGCCACGGCAACCCCGCCCTTCTGCCTCACCTGGACGCCACCGAGCTGTCCCAGGCGCTGACCTCCGGCGACGTGGCACGCGTGGCGGCGGCGTTGCACAACGATTTGGAGGCGCCGGCGCTGTCGATGCGCCCGGTGCTCAAGCGCGTGCTTGGCGTTGCCGGGGAGGCGGGCCGATGCGCGATCGTCTCCGGCTCCGGGCCCACCGTGGCCGTGCTCTGCGACGACGCCGACGACGCGCGCTTTGCCGCCGAGCACCTGGCGGAACGCTTCGACGGCTACGAGGTCTTCGTCGCCGAAGGTCCGGACCGCGGCGCCCAAGTCGAACACGTGATCTAACTCGGGCCGGTGGTGTCGGGGAGGGCCGTAGTGTGCGGCGCATGCCCTTAATCGACGCCACACGCAACTACCTCGACGGCAACACCTCCACGGTGGAGGCGCACCTGAGCGGGTTCACCGCCGCCCCGCCCGCGGTGAAAGGTCGGCCGATTTGGGAGCACCTGCCGCGGGTAAGAAAACTCAAACGCGACGGCGCTCGATAATGCGGATATGCCGCGGTTTAAAGGTGCAATCCCACAGCGTGAAGCACTTGGCGCTATGCAAGGGCACAACCCTAAAGGCACACTGCACGGCTACGAGGGTGTCGCCCGACAAGTAATGGAGATGATCAATGACTAACGATTTTGCCCGCCCCACCGACAACGCCTTGTCGCCCCTGTCCACGGCTGACGAAGCGTTCGAGAAGCGGGAAACGCCCCACCGCAAACTCACCGTAAAACTCGACCCTGACCAGTACCAGCAGTTCCGACTTGCAGCCCTGCTCGACAATCGAACCATGACCGACGTGGTCAAGGAAAAGATTGACGAGTACCTCGCTGGCCGCAACACCGCGGCGCAATAAGTTTGCGGTACTTATCCCAACTGCACCGCAAGAAAGGCCCACCATGACAGCACTTGCCCAGCTCGCCTACCTCCGCAACGGCATGGAGGCAAAGCACTGGCTCGCCTTGAAACGCCTTGTGCGCAATGAACTCCTAGTAGACTATCTCACTCTCAGCGACGCGACTCAAGGCACCACGTCGCCCATACGGATACTCTACGAACTGTCTTTGGCCGACGCGCAAGTCGCCGTAAATGGCTCTGGCATGCCTGAAAGTGTCAACTACTGTTATGCAAACGTGAGGGCGCTTGCATCGAGCGTTCTCTCCAACCAGCTTGGCCTACCCCAGAATTTAGACGCTGAGGCCGTTCCCAGCGATACAGAACGTGCGGCACTTGCAGCAGCCCTGGCAGACGAGACGATCAGCGTCACTGTCGGCGAAGCAGTCGAATACGCTATCGCCGTACATCAGTGGAACGATGCCGAGCGCGCTCGGGCTGCTCTCTATGGCGATACGGTGGACCCTATTCATCTTCCCCCGTACCCAAATGTGGCCCAGTGGCCGCGCCTCAAATCGCCAAAGGTAAAGAATGGATAATGATGCCGCTTCGAAAAGTACAGACGCATCCAACAGTGGTGACCCTGATCTGCAATCCATACTTCGCTACCGCGAAACAGGACAACAGCGCTATCTAACGGATATCTACCAGCGCAACCGGGCACCCCTACAGAAGAGAATGGGCCACAAGTTTCATAATGCCCCCGTAGACCCGGAGGAAGTAACCCACAGGAGAAACGCCTGGCCAAGGCGGAGGAGCACCTCGCCCGCCGCGAGGGGCGGGATCCGGCGCCGTTCAAGGCGGCCTGGCAGGCCAAGGTTGCCGAGGAAAAGCGCCTGCCCGCCACCCCGCGCGCCGAGCTCACCGGCAAAGCACGGGCGCCGAGGAAGGTTGCGGCGGCGAAGTGGATACCGCGAATAGGCGAACTGCTCCAAGACGAGTTCGTCGCCGTCGACTTCGAAACCGCGAACCGGATCTCCGGCGCCTCCGCGTGCCAGGTCGCGCTGGTCAAGGTCGCCGGCGGGGAAGTGGTGGACCAGCTGTGCACCTACCTGCGCCCGCCGGAGGAATACATCCTGTTCGAGTTCAGCCACATCCACGGCATCGAGCGCGGCGACATCGAAGACGCGCCGAGCTGGTTCGACATCGCTGACCGGCTCGTGGAGTTCGTCGGCGAAGCGCCGGTGTGGGCGCACAACGCCACCTTCGACGCCGCGGTGTGGCGCGCGCTCGACCGCTACTACTTCACCGGCACGTACCCTAAGCGCTTCTACTGCACCTGCCGCCTGAGCCGGCGCCTGCTGCCGCACCTTGCGGACCACACACTGCCCACCGTCGCCGAGTACTGCGCGCCCGGGTTCACGCTCAACCACCACCGGGCGGATTCGGACGCGCTGGCGTGCGCCCACATCGTCGCCCAGCTGCAGCGCAGCCGAGGGCTGCACGCGTTGCTGCCTGCGTAAGATGGCTAGCCGATATGGCTAACCTGATCAACCTGGAAAACGTCTCCAAAACGTGGGGGCTGAAAACGCTTCTCGACGGCGTCTCGCTCGGCGTGCAGACCGGCGAGCGCATCGGCATCGTCGGCGTCAATGGCGGCGGCAAAACCACCCTGCTGGAGGTGCTCACCGGCATCGAGCCGCCGGACGCGGGGCGCGTGTCGCACACCTCGGACCTGCGCATGGCGGTGGTCACGCAGCGCTTCACGCTGGATAGCGCGCTGACGGTCGGCCAAGCCGTCGTCGAGCCGCTGGGCCTGCAGACCTTCGAGTGGGCCTCCAACGCGCGCGTGCGCGAGGTGCTGCAGGGCACCGGCGTGGCGGAGCTCGGCCTGGACACCCCGGTGGGGCAGCTCTCCGGCGGCGAGCGCAGACGCGTCAACCTCGCCGCCGCGCTCGTGCAGGATTTGGACCTGGTGGTGCTGGACGAGCCGACCAACCACCTCGACGTCGAAGGTGTGCAGTGGCTCGCCGACCACCTGCTGGCCCGCAAGGTCGCCGTCGTGGTGGTCACCCACGACCGCTGGTTCCTCGATACCGTGGCCACCCTGACCTGGGAGGTCCACGACGGCGCCGTCGACGTCTACGAGGGCGGCTACAACGACTGGACCTTCGCCCGCGCCGAGCGCGCCCGCCAGGCCGACGCCATCGAGCAGCGCCGCCAGAACCTCGCCCGCAAGGAGCTGGCGTGGCTGCGCCGCGGCGCACCTGCCCGCACCTCGAAGCCGCGCTACCGCATCGAGGCCGCCGAAGCCCTGATCAAGGACGTCCCGCCGCCGCGCGACACCGTCGAGCTCATGGCGTTTTCGAAGCAGCGCCAAGGCCGCGTGGTCATCGAACTCGAGGACGCGCGCATCGACGCCCCGGACGGCCGCACGCTCGTCGACCACCTCACCTGGCGCCTCGCCCCCGGCGAGCGCATCGGCCTCGTCGGCGTGAACGGCTCCGGCAAAACGACGCTGCTGCGCACGCTCGCCGGCGAATACCCGCTGGCCGCCGGCAAGCGCATCGAAGGCCAGACCACCCGCATCGGCTGGCTGCGCCAAGAACTCGACGACCTCGACCCGGAGCGCCGCGTCATCGATGCCGTCGAAGACGTCGCCACCTACATCAGCTTCGGCAAAAAGGAGCTGTCCGCCTCCCAGCTCGCCGAGCGCCTCGGCTTCTCCCCGAAGCGCCAGCGCACCCCCGTGCGCGACCTCTCCGGCGGCGAGCGCCGCCGCCTCCAACTCACCCGCGTGCTCATGGCCGAGCCGAACGTGCTGCTTCTCGACGAGCCCACCAACGATCTCGACATCGACACCCTCCAGGAGCTGGAGAACCTCCTCGACTCCTGGCCCGGCACCCTGGTGGTCATCTCCCACGACCGCTACCTGATCGAGCGCATCGCCGATTCCACCTACGCGTTGTTCGGCGACGGGAAGCTCACCAACCTGCCCGGCGGCATCCAGCAGTACCTGGACCAGCGCGCCGATCAGGCCCGCACTGCCGGCGTGCTGGATCTGGGGGAGGGGCAACCGGAGGCCGTCGATAAGCAGATGAGCTCCCAAGAAGAGCGCGAGCTGCAGAAGAAGATGAAGGCGCTCGAGCGCAAGATCGCCAAGGAAAACGAGCGGGCCGAAGCCCTCGAGGCGGAGATTGCCGCGCTGTCCGAGGCCGGCGACTTCGACGCCATCGGCGCCGAAACCAAAGAGCTCACCGCGGTGAAAGATGCGCGCGAGGAGCTCGAGATCGAATGGCTCGAACTCGGCGAGAAGCTCGAAGGCTAGGGTGGGGCGCATGATTTTGATAAACGTGCGATTCAAGCCCCTGCCCGAGAACGTCGAGAACTTCCGCGAGCTGGTCAAGGACTTCACCGACGCCTCCCGCGCCGAGGAAGGCAACATCTTCTTCGACTGGTACCGCAACGAAGACAACCCCGACGAATACCTGCTCATCGAAGCATTCCAGGACGACGCCGCCGAAGCCCACGTCAACTCCGACCACTTCAAGGCCGCCCAGGAATTCTTCCCCACGATCCTGAAAGAGACCCCCACCATCATCAACACCCTCATCGAGGGCAAGACCGAGTGGGACGAAATGGCGGAGTTCAGGGTCTCCTAAGGGGTAGTGCGCACGTAGCGCAAGCTACCCCCGAGGTGTGACCCGCGGGGCACCCATAGCTTACGATGTTGCGCGTCACATAAGTTTCCCGCAATCGAAAGGGGTGTCCCCGTGACCGCACCTCAACCCGCCAACGGCGGATCCACCGCGGCCGACGTGCCCGAAAAGACTCCCGCCGCGGCACGTGGCATCGGCCCCATGGTCGGCGCCATCTTCCTCATGGCGACCTCCGCCATCGGCCCCGGCTTTCTCACGCAAACCTCCGTCTTCACCGTGCAGATGGGCGCGGCGTTCGCGTTCGCGATCTTGCTGTCCATCCTGGTAGACATCGTGATCCAGCTCAACGTCTGGCGCATCCTCGGCGTGTCCGGGCTGCGCGCCAGCGAACTGGCCAACTCTGTGTTGCCCGGCCTCGGCTGGTTCTTGGCCATCCTCGTGGGCATCGGCGGCCTCGTGTTCAACATCGGCAACATCGCCGGCACCGGGCTCGGCGTGCAGGCGCTCAGCGGCGGGGCGATTGACCCGAAGATCGGCGGTGCCATCTCCGCTGTGATCGCGATTGTCGTGTTCCTGTGGAAGCGTGCGGGGGCCGCACTGGACGTCATCGTCGGCATCCTTGGCGCGCTGATGATCCTGCTCATGCTCTACGTCGCCATCTCGTCCAACCCGCCGGTGGCTGAGGCTGTGAAACAGTCGGTTGCGCCGGACGAGGTCGACTTCAAGGTCATCACCACACTCATCGGCGGCTCCATCGGCGGCTACATCGTCTTCGCCGGCGTGCACAGGCTCATCGACGCCGGCCACACCGGCCCCGACAACATGGACTACATCTCCCGCTCCGCCGTGACCGGCATTATCGTCACCGGCATCATGCGCGTGCTGCTGTTCCTCGCGGTGCTCGGTGTCGTGGCCACCGGTGTGGCACTGTCCAAGGACAACACCGCGGCCGACGTGTTCTACCAGGCCGCAGGTGAAACTGGCCGGCGCATGTTCGGGCTGGTGCTGTGGGCGGCGGGCCTATCGTCGGTGATCGGCGCGTCGTTCACTTCCATCTCGTTTTTGACCAAGCAGGGGTTCGACCCGAAGAAGCGCGGCTGGCTCACCGTCGGCTTCATCGTGATCTCGACGGTGATCTTCCTCTTCGTCGGTTCTGCCCCGCAGAAGCTTTTGATCTTTGCCGGCGCGTTCAACGGCCTGATCCTGCCGGTTGGTTTCGCGGTCGTGCTCTATGCTGGCTTCTTCCGCCGCGATCTGCTTCGCGGGTACAAGCCGCCGATGTGGATGCTCGTGCTCGGCGCCATCACGCTTATCGGGTGTGCGTGGATGGGGTGGAGCTCCATCAGCACGCTGCCGAAGCTGTGGGCGTAGTCTTGGGGCATGTACGCCTCCTACACCCCAGCGCAAGCCCGCGCGTTGTTTCGCACTACTGATGTGGCGACAACGGCGGGCTTTTCCGCTGGTTATGTCCAGGCCAATCTGATCGCGCTGGATAAAAAGTACGCGTTTGATTTCTTGTTGTTCGCGCAGCGCAACCCGAAGCCGTGCCCGCTGCTCGGGGTGCTGGAGCCGGGCGAGGTGTCGTCGCCGTTGCTCGCGGGCGGCGACATCCGCACCGACATTCCGTCCTACCGGGTGTTTTCGCACGGCTCGCTTATCGACGAACCAACGGATGCCACCGCCTACTGGACCGAGGACACT
Organism: Corynebacterium sp. ACRQP; assembly: GCF_022345915.1. Lineage (NCBI taxonomy): Bacteria > Bacillati > Actinomycetota > Actinomycetes > Mycobacteriales > Corynebacteriaceae > Corynebacterium > Corynebacterium sp. ACRQP. The sequence continues at coordinate 23,547 of NZ_JAKRMZ010000022.1, forward strand.
GTCGCGTTTGTAATTGGCTGCTCGTTTACGTTCGAGCAGGCTTTGGTGGACAACGGCGTGCCGGTGGCCCACATCGAGCAGGGCGTGAACGTGCCGATGTACCTGACCAACATCGACTGCGAACCGGCCGGGGTGTTCAGCGGGAAGATGGTTGTCTCCATGCGGCCCATCCCAGCGGGGCTGGTGGCGGACGCAGTGAGGATCACGTCGCGTTACCCGGCAGTGCATGGTGCCCCGGTGCATGTGGGGGAGCCGGGCTTGATCGGCATCGACGATCTGGGCGCGCCCGATTTCGGTGACGCGGTGGACATTCCCGCGGGCTGGGTGCCGGTGTTCTGGGCGTGCGGAGTGACGCCGCAGTCGATCGTGATGCACTCGAAGCCGGAGCTGGCGATCTGCCATTCGCCAGGCAAGATGCTCATCACCGACGTGCGGGATGTGGCCTACCAGGTTCCCTAAAGGGTGCCACTGTGAATAACTTTGGGGCTTCTGTGGCGAGTTATCCACAGATTTCGGTTCGGGGGGTTGTGTGGGGTTGCGCTTGTTTTAGTGTTCGTGGCATGAACCCGTTCGACGCGTTTATCGAGGCGATGGCCGCAGCATCCATGGAGACCCTGCGGCACTTCGACCTGTCTATTGCCCTGGGTGCCGGCATGGCGCCGGATCGGGCACGCGCGTGGGACGGGATGCAGAAGGTGTACTACGGGCCGACCAAATTCACCCGCAAACAGGCTTTGGCAGTACAGAAGGCCCGCGGGTTCTCCCTGGACGAGCTGGCGTTGATTGAACGCCGCGTCGGTGGTGTCAAGGACACCAGCGAGCGGTGGCGGCTGCGCTTGGAGTTGCTGGATGTGACCGGCGGGTACCGCGCGATCGAGCGCGCCGCACGAGAGTTGGTGCCCCGCGAGGACACGGCGCCGAAAAAGAAACAGGTCGCCTTCTCCGCGCCGAACAACGGCCGGGCGCGCATCACCATCTACACCACCGACCGCAAAGCCGCAGACTTAGAGCATCGCCTGCGGCAAGGCATCGACGCCACACTTCCGGCGGCGCCCCAGATGGAGGAGGCGTTCTGGCGCATCGTCGAAGGCGAAACCGGCGGAGTGGTTGCTGCGGCACCACGCCCGATTGTGATGGTGCCGATTTCTGAACACGCACGCATCCTGGCGGGCGATGGCGACGACGTCATCCTCACGCTGACCGACGGCACCACCATGACTGGCGCCGAATACCTCCAGCAAGAGTTCGGCGAGACGTTGGAGGTCGCAGCGTTCCACCCGGAGCAAGGCGCGGTGAATCTGTACGACACCGAGCGCTTCGCCAACCAGAAACAGCGCGATATGGCCTGCATGGTCTCACCCGTGTGCGCGTTCCCAGGCTGTAGGCACGGGGCGTACGGTGCGGAGATCCACCACGTGGACGCGTGGAAACACGGCGGCTACACCAACATTGACAACCTCGTGCCGCTATGCCGCTACCACAACCGGGTCAACGACGACGACCCCTGGCGCAAGAGCCGCGGCCACATCGCGATGATCAGGGGCGCACCGTGGTGGGTCTCACCGCGGGGGTATCACCTGAAAAACACCGACCGCGGAGCACTCGACCAACTCTTCGGCTAGACGTTGTCGATGATGACCTTCATCGCCTGGTGCTCGTCGGCATGCGAGAACGTCTCCCATGCCTCGCCGAGCTGGTCCCACGTGAAGTGGTGGGTAGCCAGAGACTTGATGGGCAGGTCCGAGTTCTGGACTGCCTTAAGCAGCATGCCTGTGGTGTTTGCGTTGACGAGACCGGTGGTCACGGTGAGATTTTTGATCCACATCTCCTGGAGCGGAAACTCCACCGGTTTCCCGTGCACGCCGACGACAGCAATGTTTCCGCCTTCCTTGACGTTGTCGGCGCATGTTTTCCATGTTGCAGGCAGACCGACTGCCTCGATGGCGGTGTCCACGCCCCGCCCTTCGGTGATGTCGCCGACACGGGCGTTGACATCATCGCTTGCGGGGTTGAGGGTGTGGGTTGCGCCCATTTCGCGGGCTTTGGCGAGGCGGTTATCGTCCATGTCCACGACTGTGATGGTGGCGGGGGAGTAGAACTGGGATGTGAGCAGCACGCCCATGCCGACTGGGCCTGCGCCGACGATCATGACGTCGCTGCCCGGGGTGACGCTGCCGTATTGGACTCCGATTTCGTGTCCGGTGGGCAAGGCGTCGGAAAGGAACACTGCGACTTCTTTGTCCAGTGTGTCCGGCAGGTGGTAGAGGGAGGTGTCGGCAAACGGGGTGCGCACGTACTCGGCGAGAGTGCCGTCGATCATGTAGCCGAGAATCCAGGATCCACCGTTCTGGCAGTGGCTGTAAAGCTGCTTTTGGCAGTTCTCGCACGCGCCGCATCGGGAAACGCACGAGACAAGTACTTTGTCGCCGGGTTGGAAGTTTTGCACTGCCTCGCCGACGGCTTCGACGGTGCCGATGCCTTCGTGGCCGAGGATGCGTCCGTTCCATTCGCCTGTGCGCTCGCGTTCGCGTTCCTCAATTTCGGGGTTTTTGCCATGGAAGATGCCGAGGTCGGTGCCGCAGATGGTGGTGGTGTCGATGCGGATGATCGCATCGGTGGGCTCCAAGATGGTCGGCACAGGGCGCGTGTCGACGCGCACGTCGCCCTCGCCGAAGTAGGTGAGTGCCTGCATTGTCTCAGCCATGATAGGGGTCCTTTCGCTGGTGTGGCTTCAGACACCCTCATCGTATGTCAGTGACCGCGCTCATATCTAGGAAATCGTCGCGATGGTGGCGTTCGCCTTCACGCGCTCGCCCTGCTGTGCGGCAAGCGAGATCTGCCCGTCGCGAGGCGCTTTGAGCTGCGATTCCATCTTCATCGCCTCGACGGTCGCAATGGCATCGCCCTTGGCAACGACGTCGCCGTCGGCGACCAGCCATTCCACGATGGTGGCCTCGTACTTCGACGTCACCGCGCCAGCCTCGTCGCCGGAGGGGGCGGCAGCGTCAGCCGCAGCTGGGGCAGCGCCGCCGCCGAGCAGCGCGACGGGGAAGCCGATGGTGTGCAGGCGCCCGTCGATCTCGATAACGACGTCGCGGCGCTCGTCGTAGATGTGCTCGATGTCCACGTCACTGTGTTTTTGCGACGGCGAGTAGTTGTGGTCCACCCAGTCGGTGTAGACGTCGAGGCTGTCGCCGGTGATCTCGGGCGCGTCGACCATGTCGCGGTGGAACGGCAGCACGGTGCGCACGCCTTCGATGACGAACTCGCTGAGCGCCTGCTGCGCCCGCTTCAACGCGGTGTCGCGGTCCGGCCCCCAGACGACGAGCTTGCCCATGAGCGAGTCGTAGTACGGCGGGATTTGGCCGCCGGTGCGCACGCCGGTGTCGATGCGCACGCCGGGGCCGGTGGGCACGTCGAAACGCGTCACGGTGCCGGGCGAGGGGGCGAAGCCGTTGGTGACGTCCTCGGCGTTTATGCGGAACTCGAAAGCATGCCCGTGGATGTCTGGGTCGGCCTCGCCGAAGGACAGCGGGAGCCCATCCGCGATGCGGAACTGCTCGGCGATGATGTCCACGCCGGTGACGGCCTCGGTGATGGGGTGCTCGACCTGGACGCGGGTGTTGACCTCCAAAAACGACACGGTGCCGTCTTCGGAGACGATGTACTCGACGGTGCCGGCGGACTGGTAGTTCGCCTTGCGGATGATCTCGCGGGCGCCCTCTTCGATGGCGGTGCGCTGCTCGTCGGTCAAAAACGGCGCGGGAGCTTCCTCGATGAGTTTTTGGAAGCGGCGCTGGGTGGAGCAGTCGCGGGTGCCGAGGACTGCGACGTTGCCGTGCGCGTCGGCAAGCACTTGCGCCTCGACGTGGCGCGGGTGGGTGAGGAACTTCTCCACGTAGCACTCGCCGCGGCCGAACGCTTCCTTCGCCTCGCGGCCGGCGGACGCGAAGCCTTCCTCGATGTCGGCTTCGTCGAAGACGACCTTCAGGCCGCGGCCGCCGCCGCCGAACGCCGCCTTAATCGCGATCGGCATGCCGTGTGCGTCGGCAAAGTCGCGGGCTTCCTCCCAGGTGGACAGCGGCTCGCCGGTGCCGGGGGCGAGCGGGGCGTCGACCTCGACGGCAAGGGCGCGGGCGGAGAGTTTGTCGCCGAGCAGCTCGATGGCCTCGGGCGACGGGCCGATCCATTTCAGCCCGGCCTCCTCGACGGTGCGGGCGAAGTCGGCGTTTTCGGACAAAAAGCCGTAGCCGGGGTGGAGGCAGTCGGCGCCGGCACGGTGCGCGATCTCGATGAGCGCCGGGATGTTCATGTACGTCTCGGCGGAGGTGTTGCCCGGCAGTAGGTACGCCTCGTCGGCGACCTGGGTGTGGAGTGCGCCGGTGTCGGGCTCGGAGTAGACGGCGATGGAGCGGATGCCCAAGTCGCGGGCGGTGCGTGCGATACGCACGGCGATCTCTCCGCGGTTGGCGATCAGTACGGCAGAAAGAGTCATTCCTTAACCTTCCAGGGTGTAGCGCTCGAAGCGGAGTTTTCCGCCGGGCGGGAGTTGTGCGGCGATGTCGACGTCTTCGTTGATCACGGTCGCGATGACAGGGTATCCGCCGGTCACGGCGTGGTCGCGCAGGAAGAGCACGGGCTGGCCGGACGGGGGGATCTGCACGGAGCCTGCGACCATGCCTTCGCTGGGCAGCTCGCCGTCGCGCGAGCGGGTCAGGGGCGCGTCGGATTCGAGGCGCAGGCCCACGCGGTTGGAGTCGCCGGTGACGGTGAAGGTGGTGGCGAAGAACCGGTCCACGGCGTCCGCGTCGAACCAGTCGTCGCGGGGGCCGAGGACGCAGCGCACTACGCCGACGACGTCGGCGCCGTCGCGTTCGACGCGCAGCGGGTTGGACAGAAGCGAGTTCGCGGACTGCGGCGGGGTCAGCGACATGGCGATGGTGTCGCCGGCGGCAAGCGGCTTCGGGCCGAGGCCGGAGAGCATGTCGGTGGCCGCCGAGTCCAGTTCGGTGTCGGCGATGAGCCCGCCGCGCACGGCGACGTAGGTGCGGAAACCCAGGCGTGCCGGCTTGACGACGACCTCCGCGCCGGCCGGCACGATCGTTGGGGTGGCCAGGGGGGCGGGCCTGCCGCCGACGGTGACGTCGGCGTCGGCGCCGGTGACGCAGATGACGGTCTCGGCTAGAGCGGTCATGGTCAGCCCGCCGACGTTTTCTAAAAGCGTGGCGTTGCGTTTGTTGCCTACTGCGGCGTTGGCGGTGCGGGCGGAGGCGCGGTCGGAGGAGCCGGATGTGGTCACCCCGAGGTTGCCGTTGCCTTGGCGGCCGAGGTCTTGGTACAGGGTCTGCAGCCCGGCGTCGTCCAGCGTGAACACGGGCCTGCGCGGCGGTGTGGCCAGGTGCTTGCGCGCGGTTTGCGTGTCCGCCGGCAGGGTGTCTACGGCGCGGTAGTGCACGCGGTCGCCGGGGGCGACGAGCGCGGGCGGGGTGGCGGTGGAGTCCCACATCGGGGTGGCGGTGGTGCCTATGAGCTGCCAGCCGCCGGGGGAGGTGCGCGGGTAGACGGCGGAGAATTCGCCGGCCAGGGCGACGGCGCCTGCGGGTACGGCGGTGCGGGGCGAGTCGCGGCGCGGGATTTCCAGCGCGCGCGAGGCGTCTTCTGGCACGCAGTAGGTGAATCCGGGGGCGAATCCGCCGAAGGCGGCGACCCAGGTGGTGGAGGTGTGCCATTCGATCAGCTCGTCCGCGCTCATGCCTAGCGACGACGCCAGCGCTTCGACGTCTTCGCCGTCGTATCGCACGTCAATGTTGATGTCGCGCGGGGTGCCCATGTCGGCGGCGTCGGGGGAGTAGGAGGCCAGCACGTCCACGGCCTTGGTGGTGGCGGTTGGCGAGTCGAAGGTCACCAGCACAGTGCGGGCGGCGGCGACGACATCGGTTTGGTGCTCCAGTGGGGAGGCAGTAAGTGCCGCGTAGAAGTCCATGACGGTTTGTAGGTCTGGCAGATCCACGATGAGGGCGCGGGTGCCGACGCGTTTGATGTTTCTCACAGGACGGCCTCGATGCGGATGCCTTCGTCGGCAAGCTTGCGCACGACGCTGCGGGTCAGTTCGACGGAGCCGGGGGAGTCGCCGTGGACGCAGACCGATTCGGCTTGGACTTTGACTTCGGTGCCGTCGATGGCGGTGACGGATCCGGTGGAGGCGACTTGGAGCACTCGCTTAGCGACGTCCTGCGGGTCGTGCATGACCGCACCCGGCTCACGCCGCGACACGAGCGTGCCGTCCGGGTTGTAGCCGCGGTCCGCGAACGCCTCGCGGATGACGCGCAGGCCGGCCTTCTCGGCGATGTCGACGGCGACGCCGCCGGGTAGCAGCATCACGGCAAGGTCGGGGCTGAACGCTTTGATGCCGTCGATGACCGCTTTGGCGTGCGCTTCGTGGTGGACGATCGTGTTGTAGAGCGCGCCGTGCGGTTTGACGTAGCGCACCTGCATGCCGTGGACGCGGGCGAGCGCGTCGAGGGCGCCGATTTGGTAGAGCGTCTCGTCGGCGAGTTCTGCCGGGGCGTAGTCGATGAAGCGGCGGCCGAAGCCTGCCGGGTCGTTGTAGGCAACGTGGGCGCCGAGGGTCACGTCGTGGGCGGCTGCGTTTTTCAAGGTGCCGGCGATGGAGTGGGGGTCTCCTGCGTGGAAGCCGGTGGCGACGTTGGCGCTGGAGACCATCTCCAGCATGGCTGCGTCGTCAGCGACCGGGTTGCCCGCGGTGGTCTCCCCGAGGTCGGCATTGAGGTCGATATGCATGGCCCTAGTTATACAACCTGGCGCATGTGATCTTGCACTCAGGTTGGGCCGGGGGTGGTTTAGACGGCTCCGTTGTTGATCTTCTCGATCATCTCGATGATCGCCTCGGCCTGTTCCATCAGCTGCACCTGGAGGTAGTCGGAGGCGGCTTGGCGGTCGCCGGACTGGACCAGTTCGACGACGTGCTCGTTGACCTCGATGAAGCCGCGGTTGAACGCCGGGTCGCGCTCCAGGATGGGCAGGGTGGCCAGGCGGAGGAAGGCGTCGAGCTGGTCCATGGTGTCGCCGAGGGTTTTCGAGCCCATCGCGGCGAGCACGACGTGGTGGAAGGCTTGGTTGACGGCGATGAGCAGGTCGTCGTCTTCTTCCTCGATGGCGACGCGGGCTTCCTTGTTCAGCTCGTCGAGGCGGTCGACGTCCAGGTCCGGGCCCCACAACAGCGCGGCCGGCTCAATGGCGGCGCGGGCGCGGAAGGTGTCGGTGACGAACTCCGGCGTCGGGGTGGCCAAGAACACGCCGCGGTTGGGGATGCGTTCGCAGAGACCTTCAGCGGTCAGCATGGCGAATGCTTCACGCAACGTGTTGCGGGAAACGCCGAAACGCTCGGCGAGGGCGACCTCGTTGAGCTTTTGCCCGGGAGCGAATTCGCCGCGTGAGATCGCGCGGCGGACCTCGGCGGAAACGTTGTGTGCAAGCATGGCATCCGTATTGAAATCAGTTGTCGCCTACTGCGTTTGCGCAGGTGGGTGACCGTATTGGTTAGAACTAGAGAGAGTATATCGCATTTATTGTTCAACAATGCACCCGTAATCCCATATTGCACTTTCTTCTCAGGTTCTTGTGCGTTTTTAGTGCTCACGGCACCTGCGGGTACGGTTACACCCATGAGCCACGACAAGAAACCGCCGAAACTGTCCAAGAAGGCCTACGAGAAGGAACTGCTGCGCCTGCAGGCAGAGCTCGTAGCGATGCAGCAGTGGGTGGTGGAAAACGGCGAGCGTGTGGTCATTGTCATGGAGGGCCGCGACGCGGCGGGCAAGGGTTCCGCAATCAAGCGCATCACCCAGTACATGAACCCGCGCACCTGCCGCATTGAGGCGCTGCCGAAGCCGACGGAGCGCGAGCAGGGCCAGTGGTACTTCCAGCGCTACGTGGAGAAGCTGCCGACGGCCGGCGAGATCGTCATCTTCGACCGTTCCTGGTACAACCGCGCCGGCGTGGAGCGCGTGATGGGGTTCGCGTCGTCGCAGGAGTACCGCCGCTTCCTGCACCAGGCGCCGATCTTCGAGCGTCTGCTGGTTGAGGACGGCATCATGTTGCGCAAGTACTGGTTCTCGGTTTCCGACGAGGAGCAGTACAAGCGTTTCCAGTCCCGCCGCAACGATCCTCTGCGTCAGTGGAAACTCTCGCCGATGGACCTGGAGTCCATCACAAAGTGGGAGGACTACTCCCGCGCGAAGGACGAGATGTTCGTTCACACCGACATTCCGTCGGCGCCGTGGTACACGGTGGAAAGCGAGGACAAGAAGCGCTCGCGCATCAACGTCATTTCGCACCTTTTGTCCACTATCCCGTACGAGCACACTAAGCCGGACCTGCCGGAGATCCCGGAGCGCCCGGAGACCACGGACTATGAGCGTCCGCCTCGCGACGAGTTCCGCTACGTCCCCGACGTCGCCGCCGAGTTGGAGAAGCGCAAAGTGGGCAAGGGCAGCAAGAAGAAAAAGAGAAAGTAGTTACCGGGGCAGCCACTGCGCAAGGAGCGCCCGGACCGGGGTAAGGGTTGATGCGTAGGCGAGACTGCCAAGTACGGCGAGCACGCCCACGGCGATGCCCGCGATCGCCCCAGGGCTGAGAGCAGTCGCCCCGAATGTCACGTTGAGATCCACTTCAGAGTCTTTTAGCAACGTGCCCTTCGGGTAGTGCCTGAGGGACTTCTCCATGCCGGTATCCGACACCGTTGTCCGGTTGTGCTCTGTCACTCGTTTCGGCGGGGTGATCTCGCTGCCGAGTGTGAAGGTGACCAGCGGCTCGTCGTCCCCCTTGGCACCGACTGGCTTGTACGTCTTGTTCGCGACCCCGGCGAGGAGGTAGTCGCCGTACAAAGTGGCGTTTTTTCCCTCCACCTTCAGCTTGAGGTCCGAGTACTTTACATCTACGGCCCAGCCGTCGTAGCCACCCGCATTCTTGTATCCCTGTACCTGCGCTGAGCCGTCGAGCGCGAATGTCCACGTCTTTCCGGTCCGCGTCGCGGAGGTGACCGGGAAGGAGAATTCAAGCGCTTCCTGGTTCCACGTCGCGCCCCCGCCTGTGAGCACGCGACCTTGACCTTTAATGACGGCCTGATTCAGAAAACCGGTGGAAATGGGCCACACAAATTCGCCGCCAACCTCGGCGGGCTCAGCGGAGGAGCTTTCGGCGGCGGCAGGAATTGCCAGCGCAGTGGCGAATATAAGCGCGGAGAACCCCGCCGCAGCGGCGTTTCGGGAGATGAGCATTGAGGCGAATCCTGTTCGAATCAAATGAGGGCCTCGCCGGACGACGGGGCTCTTGGGACAGTGTTTAACGCACCAGTTGGGGCAGTTGTGGAGGCTTGATGCCGAGGATTGACGCGGCCCCCTGTATGAGGGCGCCGAGCGCGAACCCTAAACCGGTGAAAGCCATCGCCAGTGCGATTGCCCGCGTGGCTTGCGTAGCCGGCGAGCCGTCGTCTGTCGAGGAAATCTCCGTGAAAGTGTCTTCCTCCGCAGTTTGGCCTTCAGTGACGGCGGGGGAGCAAAGCAATAGCACCACCGCCACCGCGGTGGACAATCGCGCCTTGCACATGGACGCTACTTGCCCATGAACTGGTTAATCAGCTTCTGGACCGAAGGCTGAGTCGCCGCAAAGCCCAGGCCGCCCAGCACTGCGATAACCGCCATGACAATGCCGACGATTGCGCCGGTGCTCGAGCCGTCCTCACCGGTCGGCTTCGGGTCAGTCGGCTTCGGGTCAGTCGGCTTCGGGTCGGTCGGCTTCGGGTCAGTCGGCTTCGGGTCGGTCGGCTTCGGGTCGGTCGGCTTCGGCTCCTTCTTCGGGGCCTTGAATGCGAGGTTGACGGCGACTTTCGAGTCATCCAATGGCTTGCCGACTTCGTAGCTCGAGCCGAAGATGTCGACGCCGAACTCGGTCAGCTTGGTCGGGGTGAACGTCGCAGACAACTTGTTGTCCTTGCCGGGCTTCAGCGCATCTGTGACCTCGAACTCTGCGATCGGCTTGTCGTCTCCGGTGGCGGTGGTGGGCTCAGAGCCCGGCATTGCGCCCTTGCGCACGTAATCCGCCTGCAGGACGCCCTTCGTACCGTTGACCACAATCTTGAAGTCGGACATCTTGATGTCCATAGCGCCGTGGTGACCCACGATCGAAATGGCGCCGTCGAGGTCAATGGTGCCGTTGCCGTTGGCATCGAGGGCGGAGTCGGCGGCATTGACCGGAAGTGCGAAGTCAGCAAGCTTGCCGTCGCGAAGCACCTTCTCCGCGCCTTCCGTGGTTGTGATGGTGCTGGCGACGAACGGGGATTGCACGTAGCGCAGGAACGATTCCTTGATGTTCCAGTGCGCATTTCCCGACTCGATGGTTGGCGCATCCGCGAAGGCAGCGGGGGTGGCGAATGCAGTCGAGATCATGGCCGTGGCGGTGATGGCCGCGAGGGTGGTGGTGCGGGACATTGATGAAGCCTTTCGGTGAGTTGGTGTGGTGGATGTAACATCGCACCGATTGGATAGGGTAGGCTAACCTTAGCAAGGTGTCCCTAACTTTTTCAAGGGGTGGGGGGAGCTGGGGCTGGACACCAGAGTCCGGAGACGGGTTCACCCGCCTCGTCGGGGGCCACTAGGATCCGCCCACTGCTCCGCAACACGGTGATGGGCCAGTCGTAGACGGAGCTGAGAATCGCGTCGTTGTACACTTCGTCAACGGTGCCTGCCGCTGTAATCTCGCCCGCCTTAAGGCACACGACGCTGTCGCAATATCGCGCCGCGAGCTGTAGGTCGTGCAACACGACGATGACTGTCACACCGCGGCGCGCAAGCGCGCGAACGGCTCCCATCGTTTGTTCTTGGAAGTGAACGTCCATGGCTGCCGTTGGTTCGTCGAGAAGCACGACCTGCGTTTGCTGCGTGAGCACCCGCGCGAAGGCTGCGCGGGCTCGCTCTCCGCCGGACAGCGTCACAATCTCGCGGTCCTGTAGGTGGGTGATCCCCGTCGCGTCGAGCGCCGCATCCACGATCGCCGCATCGTCCGGCCCACGGCCCCAGGGGTGGCGGCCCATTTCGACGACATCGCGCACGAGGAAGGAAAACGCCACGCTGACGTCTTGGAGCATGACAGCGCGCGTGCGCGCGAGTTCGGAGGCTGTGCTTTCCGACGCATCCTTGCCCGCCACCTCGACCACTCCGTGCGCGAGCTGAATGTCACCCGCCAAGGCCGACAGCAGGGTCGACTTTCCGGCTCCGTTGGGTCCGATAAGCCCGGTGACCTGGCCGGCGGTTGCGTGCAGGTCGACTTGGTTAAGAATCGTGCGGTTTTGCTTCTGCACAGTGACGCCACGTGCGGTAACAGTCATATCTGGTGGTTCTTTCGTATCATTTGCCGCAGCAGCAAGAAGAATGTTGGCCCACCGATCAGCGCGGTAAATATGCCAATCGGTAGGTCTGCAAAGGGGATGATTGTGCGGGCGAGAATGTCGCCGGCACCGATCAAAAGTGCCCCACCGAGAGCTGAAGCGGGGAGCAGCACCTTATTGGAAGGGCCTACCGCAGTGCGCACGATGTGCGGCACCACAAGACCCACAAACCCGATCAGTCCCGCAAACGAGACAGCGGCAGCGGTGAGCAGCGTCGACAGCACGATCGCCGCCATTCGCAGGCGTGTGACATTGAGCCCGACGTGGTAGGCGGCCTGGTCGCCGAGTGCGAGAAGGTCGAACTTGCTGCCTAACAGCATCGCCAGCGTCAGCGACACGATGACCACGCCTGTCACTGCGCCCGTTTGCGCCCAGTTCGCGCCCGAGAGAGTGCCCATCTGCCAAAAGATGATTTGCTCTCGCGCGGTCGTGGGGGCCATAAAAGTGAGCACTGAAATAATGGCACCGCAGATAGCGTTGGCCGCGATACCCACCAAGATCAGGTTGAGCACGCGAACCTTGCCGCCGACTCGCGAGAGGAAGTACACCACCGCGGTTGCAAGGGTCCCAGATATAAAGGCAAGGACGGGCACCGTCATCGTGCCGAAAGTGGTGAGCCCGAAGACGAGCGCGACGGCGGCCCCGACGCCCGCGCCGGTGCTCACGCCGATCACGCTCGGCTCCGCGAGCGGGTTGGCGAAGACTGCCTGCATGAGCGCCCCGCTGACGCCCAGCGCGGCACCGACGAACAGACCGAGCACCAGGCGGGGGAGTCGGATCTGCCAGATCACGGACGCTTCCAGAGAGGTTGCGGACAGCGGACCGGCCTGGAGAATCGGCCACAGCTCACGGACCGAAAGCTCGAACTGTCCAACCATGATCGAGCCGATGGCTGTCGCCACCAGCAACACACTGACGGTCGTGAACAGCGCCACACGGCCGCGGCGGCGGGCGTGAAACACCTCGGCGGAAGATGTCACTGCCCCTCCCCGTACAGGGCGTGGGCTGCGCGCAGCAGAAGTTCCCCGGTTTGGGGGCCGAACGCAAGCGAGTCGCCGTCGGGAAGTGAAAGCACGCGCTTGTGCTGGCCGGCGGTCGTCTGTGCGACACCGGGTCGTTGAAGCAGGCCCTCGATATCGCCGGTGGATTGCAGCCCGCCGTTCATCATGACGAACACCTCCGGATTGACCTGGGCGAGCGCTTCGGGGCTGGCGGGGGAAGCGTTGCCGATGCCGTTTTCAGTGTTCACGTCGACGCCGCCGAGCGCCTCGATGAGGTCCTTGGTGCCGTCTTCGCCGCCGAGCAGGTAGAACACGCCGCCGGTCCCGCGCGCGTACAGGAATGACATGCGCAGCGGCTGTTTCGGGACGACCTGTTTGATCGCTTTGAGAGCTTGCTGCACCTCTTTTTCACTTCGTTCCGCGAGGAGTTTGCCCGCTTCTGGCTCCCCGACGACGGAGGCCACGTTCATGATGTCCTCTCCCATTGATGCCATGGTCCGTTTCGGCTCCATGACGACGGTGGTCACGCCCGCCGCGCGGATTTGGTCGATGGCCTCGCTCGGGCCGACGGAGTGATCCACGATGACCAACGTCGGGCGCAAGTTCAGTATTGCCTCCACGTTTAGTGAGTGACCGTTTTCGGTGACCACGGGAAGGTCAGAAAGCGAGGGTTCCGCGGAGCTGACCGTGCGACCGACAATGTTGTCCGCCAACCCGATACCGCGGAGCGTCTTTGTGTAGGTGCCGTAGAGGTCGAGCGCGAGGATGCGGGAGGTGTCGGTGACCGTGACGTCGTGGCCGTCGGCGTCAGTGAGTTCGACGGGCAGCGCAGTTTCGCGCTCCGCTTCGACGGGTTCTACCTCGGAAATCTCCGATACCATCGCGACGCCCTCAGCCTGGTGCGGGTCGGCTCCGGTTGCGAGCGACTGCGAAAGCGCCTTTTGTTCGGTTTGCACGGGGTTGTCCCAGCTGGCGCAACCTCCAAGCGACAGACCCACGGCCGCCGCGACCGCGCAGACGAGGGGTGTTTTCCAAAGCTTCATTGAGAGTTTCCTTTTCTATCCGGTTTTATCCGGTCGCAATAAACCTGGTCAGCGCGCCACCGGCGCCGAGCAGCGAGGCCACCAGAAGCAGGAGTTTGGCCACCGTTGAGTCGTCCCAGCCTCCGCTGCCGGCGCCGTCGCCTGCCGCGGAGTTTTTGATCTGGAACTTTCCGCCTTCGGGCTGTTTGGCGGATTCCACGGCATCTGTACCTTCTACCTCGTCGAACACGCTGCCTTTTGCGTTTTCGGGGGTCGTCCCTGAGTTCAGCTTCGCTTGGGCTCCTGCCGTGCCGCCGCGCTTCAGCGCCGCAGCGTCACCTGCGGTTCCGCCTTTGCCTGTCGACGACTCCGAGGAGGCTCCACCCTGCCCCTCGCGGCAGTTCGCCGTGTTGCCGAGGCGAGCGCTGAAACTCACTGGGTCGAGTGGGGCCCCAGCGGGGTAGAACTGGCCGAACGCCTCCGCGCCGACTTGGGTGAGCGTCGCCTGCGCGGAGCCGGACACCGCGGAATCGGAAACGCTCAGCTCGCTGAAGGATAAGTTGGCGATCGCGATGCGGCCGAAATCATTCCCCTTGCCATCAGTGCTATTCGACGAAACATTGATGACGATTTGGCCCGAATCGCCACTGAACTGGATCTCCATATTGGAAAAGCGGGTGTCTAACACCCCTTCGTGGCCGGTGAAGTGGATGGTGCCGGGGTAGAGGATGGAACCGGAGCGTGCGGCAGTGTCCACCGCGCCGGAATTGCCGGAGAACGTGAACGCGTTGCCGTCATCGCCGACGCCTTTGAGTTCCCAGCGTCCTTTCGCGATGTTGCCGCGGATGTACGTGCGGAAAGATTGGCGAATGCCCCACTGGGCCTCGGAACTGACAATCCCACGAGACGCGCTCGAGTCACAGATCCCGCTGTCGCTGGCGCCACCCGCAGGTGCCGCACCAGTGGGTTTTGCTGCATTACCGGTGTTCGTGCCGCCACTCACCTTCGGCGCGCCGGCTGGTGTCGCGGGGACGGAGCCAGGGTTGACGTTCGCTGGACTGTTCGTTGCGTTGGAGGTTCCTCCCGTTCGGGAGGCATTGGACGTGGGGGCGCCGCTGTTGGCCGCTGGTGCAGGGCTCGTGCCTTCCTGCGTCGGAAGTACCCGGCGATGCAGTGACTCACCGCTGTGCAGCAGTGTCTCAGTGTTGGCGAACATCGCGTTGAGTTCTTCCAGGGTGTCGTTGATCTCGCCGAGGAGGCGGGCCGGGCCGGAGGTGGCGCCCGATCTCTTTGCGCCGGAGGTGCCGCCGCCCTCTTTGGGCTGTGGGGCGGGGCCGGAGGCGTCGTTAAGCGATAGCTCAATTGTGACCGGGTCGAGTGGAGCGCCCACCTCGTAGAAGCCACCGAAGATCTCCGCACCGGTTGTGGTGAGGGAGGTGGGGCCTGCGATGGTCGTTGTTTGTGCGGAGAAATCCGGGGCGGCGTTGAGCGCGATGGTGGCGAGCAGCTCTTGGGTGCCTTCGCGCACCGGGCCGGTCGAGTTCATGCCCTCGTACTTCCGCGAAGCGTAATCCACCCGCAGTTCGGCTTGAGTGCCATTGACCACCACTGTGGGGTTGCGCAGCGTCATATCAAGCGCGTCGTTGTGTCCGGTGAAATGGACCTCACCCTGGAAGCTGATTTCGCCGTCCGAGGCTGAAGTCAGTGCCGAGGATTTGGCGTCGAACGTGAAACCGTCGCCTGAGCGCTGTGCGCCGCCACCGACCGAAATGCTGCCGTGGGCTATGGGACCTTCGATGTATTTTCTGAACGATTCGCGCACCCCCCATTGCATGGTTCCCGCTGAGACACTGCGGTGTGTGCTGGCAGACTCTTCGGCCGCCGCGAGAGGAAGAAGCGCAGGCGCGGCGCCGAACATGGTGGCGGTAAAGCCGATCAGGCTCGCGCAAACGACTGCGCCGAGGTGGGTGCGAACATTCATGGTTGCCTCGAGGTGCGAAATAGCGAAAAGTAGGTAGGCTAACCTTACCTAAGTAAGGTTAGGTTTGCATAATGTTGAAAGGGGTTGTCGTGATGGCGCAACAGACGGGACCTGCTACCAAACTCATTCGACCTGTCGGTGTGCGATTGCCGCGCACATATGAAGGCGGCGCTGTGCACTTCGTCACCTGGGAGCGCGCCCTGATCGCCTTGATCACAGGTGTGATCGCGTTTGGGGCGGGTACCGGAAACATCTGGGTGGCGTTCCCTGCGAGCGTGGCGTTGGTGGCTGCGGTTCTCGGGCTTTCGTCACTGCCCTCGCATAAGGGCCGCGATGCCAGTGCTCGACTGGGCAAACGCGCGGGGATCGTCCTCGCGGTGGCTTGGGGGTTGATTGTTTGCTTGGCAGTGCTAGTGCTGTTTCTGGTGCCTGCGCAGTTCACGCTCACCGGCGGAGTGCTCACCGCGTTCGTGGCGGCTGGGGCGATCTGGGGTGCGATCGCTTACGTTGACAGGCGTTAGTGAGCCCGGCCTAGCCGGCGTGGGTCGAAAGGTCCTGGAACACTGCCTGGTTCAGGGCGAAAACGTGCTGGGCGGTGGAGATGATTCGTGCGCGCTCTTCGTCGTTAAGCTGCATCGCGTCGAGCGCTTCCTTGTAGTGCGCGCGGTAGTGTGGGATCTTGCCTACCGCGGAGAAGTTGTAGAAGTGCAATGCCTCGTCGGGCAGTGCGTACGCGTTCTGGAACACGCGTGCGAGCACCTGTCCGCCGGCAATGTCGCCGAGGTAGCGCACGTAGTGGTGGGCGATGACTTCCGGGCCGGAGTCCGGGGTGAGCGCCTCGAGTTCGGCAACGTAGCGCCTCGTGGCATCGAGTGGGGCGGTGGTTTCCTTCCAGCCGGCACCGAGCATGGCGGTGAGATCGGCTTCGAGGGCGGGCACGCGCTCGAGGCGCTCGTCGGCGATCTGCGCCACCGCGGGGTGGGAAGCGGCGCGGCGTACCGCATCTTCGAGTGCCGAATAGATGTGGAAGCACTGCACTGTCAGCTCTGCTACGGCTGCCCGGTCCAGCTCGCCTTTTCCAAGGCTCGACATGAAGGGGGAATTCTCGGCGCTGGAGTGCGCAGTGGCGGTCTGGTCTTTGAGTGCGGCCGACAGTCGCTGGTCAGTGGGGGTGGCCATGGTCATCTGCTTCTCCAATCTAGGAATGAAGGGTAGGTTACCCTTAGTTGCAGATTGAGAATATAGGTAAGCCTAACCTTCAATCAATCACCCAAAAGGTTGATCCGCTTCGGGTACCCGCGCGGGGTAGAGACCGTCTTGTCGCCGGGGATCCAGAACCGCCACGGGGCGTCTTTGTTTTTGGAGATCCCGATGCGGGGTCCTGCGACCCATTCGGGTTCGGTGTCGCGTGGGGTGAGGTGAACGGGGGTGCCGTTGTCGTCTAACCCCAGTCCGAGCGCTTGGCCGAGGTTGCCTGGTCCGCGTGCGAGGTTTTCAAACGGGATTATGGCGCGGTCGGGGCGTTGTCGTCGCTTGCGGGCGAGTGCTTCGCCGGCGATGATTTCGCCGCCGCGCATGAGGCAGCCTTGGCCGATGCCTTCGGGTGCGCAGACGATGTTGCTGTTGTGGTGGATGCCGTAGGAGAGGTAGACGTAGAGCCTGCCGGGTGGGCCGAACATGGCGGCGTTGCGGGCGGTTTTGCCGTTGTGGGTGTGGGCGGCGGGGTCGTCGTCGCCGAGGTATGCCTCGACTTCGGTCAGGCGCACGGTTACCCCGTTGTGGGTGATGAGGCACCCCAGCAACTGCGGTGCGACGACGTCGGCGGGTTGGGTGAAGTCGATCATTTCAGCCATTGCACAAGCTTATCGACGACCGCCTCGTCCCCGTTTGACCCAATCACCTCGTCCGCGATCGCTTTGAGGTCGGGGTGTGCGTTTTTCATGGCGACGGCGTAGCCGGCGGCGCGAAGCATGCCGTAGTCGTTGAGGAAGTCGCCGAATGCTGCGGTCTGTGCAAGGGGGATGCCCAGCGTGTCGGCGAGCGCTTCGAGTGCGTGTCCTTTGTCGGCGTCTGGGTGCATGATGTCTAGCCAATGTTTGCCGCTGACTACAGCGCGCAGCTCGGGGGCGTGTTCGCGGACCCAGGGCAGGGCGTCGCGTTCGGCGTCGGTTTCGACGTAGAGGGCGATTTTGATCACGGGGGTGGGGTGGTCGCCGAGTGCTGCCAGTGTTGTGCGGGAGGCGTAGTACTTGTCTACCTCGGCGTCGATGGCCGGCGGCAGCGGGAGGGTGGCGGCCACTTCTGGTGCACAGATGACGGTGTGGGCGGGAAAAGGTGCGTCGGGAAGCGCTGCGATGAGGTTGCGGGCAGCATCCAGGGGTAGGGCGGTGGTGGAGACAACTTCGCCGCTGTGCCAAACCACCGCGCCGTTTTCGGCGATGAAGGTGTCGCACTCCGGGAACATCTGCTGCAGGGTGGCCAGCTGGCGCCCGGACGCCGGCGCGAGGGTCACCCCGTGCGAGCGTGCGGCGTCGAGAAGTGGCCAAAACGCGTCCGGCACCTGCCCGTCGCCGTCGAGGAGTGTGCCGTCCATGTCCAACGCAATCAACCGAGGTGTCCGCATTGCCCCCACACTACCGGTGTGATGTGGAACACTGGGGAAGCATGACCGATCTGATCAAGACTGAAGTACGCGAAACCACCGGTGTGATCACCCTGGACCGCCCGAAGGCGTTGAACTCGCTGAGCCCCGAGATGGCCCGCGCCATGGACGCCGCGTTGAAACAGTGGCGCGACGACGACGCTATCGAGCAGGTGGTCGTCCAATCCTCCGGCAAGCACTTCTGCTCCGGCGGCGATGTGCGCGCGGCCCGCGACGGCATCCTCGAGGGCCGCGACGACGAGGTCGACGCGTTTTTCGCCGACGAGTACGCCATGAACTTGGACATCGCGAACTACCCCAAGCCCTACATCGCGCTGTGTGGCGGCGTGATCATGGGCGGCGGCATGGGCATCTCCGCCCACGGCTCGCACATGGTGGTCACGGAAGACGCCTTTGCCTCCATGCCGGAGATGAACATCGGCTACGTCACCGACGTCGGGATGTCGTGGCTGCTGCAGCATCTGCCGAAGGTGCCGTCGCAAAGCTTGGGCACCTTTTTGGGGTTGACCGGCTACCGGCTTACCCCCGACGACATGCTGGCCACCGGCCTGGCCACGCACAAGGTCGCCTCGCTGGACGGGGTGCTCGACGGCATCGTCGCCGAAGGCCCCGGCTTCTTGGACTCGGTCGCCATCGCACCGGGGGAGTCGGAGCTTTCATCGCTTTACGACGCCATCGAGCCCACGTTCCAGGGTTCCTGGGCTGAGATTCAGGGCAAGTTGGACGGGGAGTTGGCGGAGCTCGTCGCAAAGCTGACTGCTAAAGCCTCGCCGTCGTCCCTGGTCGCAGCCGCCGAGCTGTTCGCCGCGAACGCCTCGCAGGACCTCGCCGGGGCGCTGGACAACGAGCGTCGCTTGGGTGCCATGATGACCCGCGAACCCGACTTCGCAGAGGGGGTACGCGCGGTGCTCGTGGACAAGGACCAGTCCCCGAACTTCGCCCCGCAGCCGGAACCGGGCAAGTACCGGGACATTTTGCGCTAAGCGCTGCGCAATCGCGGGGGTACAGCACCCGCGCACCGCCCCCGGACGCTACAGTAAGGGGGCGATTACGGGCGAAGAAATTGCCCCCGATTCCCACATGCAAAAGGAGCGACGTTGACCGAAACGACCAACCCCCGCGACGACTGGAACCACAAGCTCACCCTCGCGCAGGAGATGCTGCCGCTGATCAGCCGCCTGCACCGCGAGCACAACGCGGCGACCTCGGTCTACGGCCGCCTGCTGGTGGGTGTCACCGACATCGACATCATTAAGGCGCACCGCTACGCCCGCCGCATCGACGAGAAGGAGCTCGCGCTCGACGAGACCCTGCCGATCCTGCGTGAACTCGTGGAGATGGACCTGGGCACCGCCTCCATCGACCTGGGCCGCCTGGCCAAGGAGTACAAGCACTCCGACGAGAAGGACCTGCGTGCCTTCCTCGACCGTGAGCTCGCCGACGTCATCGGCACCTCCTCCGAGCTCGAGGCCCGCGACGTCGTGCTCTACGGCTTCGGCCGCATCGGCCGCCTGCTCGCCCGCATCCTCATTGCCCGCGAGGCGATGTACGGCGGCGTGCGCCTGCGCGCGGTGGTGGTGCGCAAGAAGGGCGACATCGACATCATTAAGCGCGCCTCGCTTCTGCGCCGCGACTCGGTGCACGGCCCGTTCAACGGCACCATCACCGTCGACGAGGAGAAGGAAATCATCTGGGCCAACGGCACCCCCATCCAGATGATCTACGCTAACGACCCGGCAGAGATCGACTACACCGCCTACGGCATCGACAACGCCATCGTGGTGGACAACACCGGCGCGTGGCGCGACCGCGACGGCCTGTCCAAGCACCTCGAGTCCAAGGGCGTGGACCGCGTCCTGCTCACCGCGCCGGGCAAGGGCGACATCCCGAACATCGTCTACGGCATCAACGAGGACATGATTGGCGACGAGCGCGTCCTGTCCGCCGCGTCCTGCACCACCAACGGCATCACCCCGGTGCTGAAGGTGATCAACGACCGCTACGGCGTCAAGCACGGCCACGTCGAGACCGTCCACTCCTACACCAACGACCAGAACCTCGCGGACAACTTCCACAAGGGCAACCGCCGCGGCCGCGCCGCCGGTTTGAACATGGTGCTCACCGAGACCGGTGCTGCCAAGGCCGTGTCCAAGGCGCTTCCGGAGTTCGAGGGCAAGCTCACCGGCAACGCCATCCGCGTGCCCACCCCGGACGTGTCCATGGCCGTGCTGAACCTGGACCTGGAAAAGGACGTGGAGAAGGACGAAGTGAACAACTTCCTGCGCCGCGTGTCCACCCACTCCAACCTGCGTCAGCAGATCGACTACATCAACTCCCCGGAGGTGGTCTCCACCGACCTGCTCGGCACCACCCACGCCTCCGTGGTGGACGGCCTGGCCACCATCGCCTCCGGCAACCACCTCGTGCTCTACGTCTGGTACGACAACGAGTACGGCTACTCCCACCAGGTGGTCCGCGTCGTCGAGGACATCGCAGGTGTGCGCCCGCGCGTGTTCCCGGAGCGCAAAGATCCGGCTGAGATCCAGTAACTAGCATCATGTACCGCAAAATCGCAGCCCTAGCCAGCTTGTTCGTGCTGGCCGGCTGCGGCGCGCATGGCACAGAGCTGGGGCTAGAGGACGCCGCGCTGGCCGGCGACTTCACCGTCGCGGACGTGGCGGGGCCGGACGTGGAGCGTGCCTACGTGTTCTGCCCGTACACGGACAAGGCCGAAGCGCAGCGCCTCGGCTTCGACCCGGACAGCGTGCCCGGCATCGGCGACAACTCCCAGGCCTGGGAGACCGCGTCCGGCATCGGCGTGATCGCCGGCGACCGAGCGGAGATCGAGTGGTTTGACCCGCACGCGGTCGACGCCTGCGGGCCGGGCGTGGAGCCGTACCAGGAGATCGACCCGGCGGCGCCAGTCCAGACGGCGACGGAATCCCGCGAGTTCGCGGACGGCGAGACCGCCGAGGTCACCGTCCTGCGGTTCGAATAACCTCGTCGTAGTAGCCCAGCACCGTCTCGGTGGAGGCGCGCCACGTCCAGCGCTCGGCCTCGGCGCGGCCGGCGGCGGACATGCGCTCGCGCAGCTCCGGCTGCGTGAGCAGACGCTCGATCGGGTCGGCCCACGCCGTGTCGGGCCCATCCGGGTCGACCAGCACGCCGGTGTCGCCGTCCGCCACCACAAACGGCAGCCCGCCGGCCTTCGCCGCCACCACCGGCACGCCGGACGCGAACGCCTCCAACGCGGCAAACCCCAACGTCTCCGTGGTGGAGGGAAACAGCAGCACATCGCCCGAGGCGTAGGCCGCGTGCAGGTCCGCTCCGGACAGGTACCCGGTGAAGGTGGCCCAGTCGGGCGGGGAGACGCGGAGCTCGTCGTAAAGCGGGCCCTCGCCCACAAACGCCAGCCGCGCGTTGGGCACACGTCGGCGCACCTCTTCGACGATGGGGATACAGCGGTCCACGGATTTCTCCGCCGAGATGCGGCCGACGAAGATGACCAGGGGGTCGTCCGGATGGCCGTCGGAAAGCACACTGCGCATCTCGCGGGTGCGGGCGGCGGGGGTGAAGCTTTCCGTATCCACCGCCTTCGGCCACAGCCGCACGTTGTCGATGCCGTAGTCCGCCGCCTTGTCCATCATCGGGCCCGAGGTGACCAGGTTGAGCCCCGCGCGGCCGTGGAAGGTGCGCAGCCCCCACTCGGCGATCGGCTTCACCCACGGAATCCCCAGCTTGAGGCAGTACTCCGGCACGTCCGTGTGGAAGGAGGCGATGACGGGGAAGCGGCGCGCCACCACCAGCGTGGACCAGCCCGCCGTCCAAATCGGGTTCACCGCGTGCACGATGTCCGGGTTGAACTCGCGAAGCCGCCGGTAGGTTTTCGGGCCCAGCATGCCGTGCTTGACCTCCGGATACACCTTCAAGCTGTGCGAGCGGATCGGCACCACCTCGAAGCCGGCGTACTCGGCGGGCGGGTTGCCGGGCGCGAAGATGAGCACCTCGTGGCCCATAGCCGCGAGCTGGTCCAGGTGGCGGATGGTGCGGGTGACCACGCCGTCGATTTTGGGCAGGAAAACCTCGGTGAGCAGCGCGATGCGCATCTACTTCTCGCCCTGCGGCACACCGGCGGACTGCGCGGCGGTCCACAGCGAGCGCGCCGGGATCTTCGAACGGTCCGCGCGGTCGGCGTACTTCTTCGCCACCTCCTCGACCTCCACGAGCAGGCCTTCTTCCAGCTTCGTCGGCTCCAGGCCCAGGTCCAAAAAGGCGTCGTTGACCACGTGGAGTTCGTTTTCTGCGGATTCCTTGCGCGGGTTCGGCACCATCTGCACCTCCGCGTCCGCAATCTTTGCGACGAGCTCCGCCAAATCCCGCACCCTGTGCGTCTCCGTCATCTGGTTGAAGATCTTCACGCGCTCACCGCGCGCCGGCGGGTTCTCCACCGCCAGCTGGATGCAACGCGCCATGTCGCGGATGTGGATGAACGCGCGGGTCTGCCCGCCGGTGCCGTGCACGGTCAGCGGGTAGCCGATTGCCGCCTGCATGAGGAAGCGGTTGAGCACGGTGCCGTAGTCGCCGTCGTAGTCGAAGCGGTTGATCAGGCGCTCGTCGCGAAGCGTCTGCGGTGTGTGGGTGCCCCAGATGATGCCCTGGTGCAGGTCCGTGATCCGCAGCTCGTCGTTCTTGGCGTAGTAGGCGAACAGGTGCTGGTCCAGCACCTTGGTCATGTGGTAGATCGAGCCCGGGTGGGTGGGGTAGAGGATCTGCTGCTCCACGATGCCGTTCTCGCCCGCGTCCACCTGCACGTCCAGGTAGCCCTCCGGGATTTTCATGCCGGCGGTGCCGTAGCCGTAGACACCCATGGTGCCCAGGTGCACGACGTGGGTGTCCTGGCCGGTCTCCACGATCGCGGCGAGCAGGTTGTGGGTGGCATTGACGTTGTTGTCAACGGTGTAGCGCTTGTTGCGCGGGCTCTTCATCGAGTACGGCGCGGCGCGCTGCTCGGCGAAGTGGATCACGGTGTCGGGCTGGAAGTCCTTGAGGAATGCAAGCAGTGCGTCGTAGTCCTGGGCGACGTCGATGTTTTCGAAGCCGATCTCTTTGCCGGAGACCTCGTGCCAGGCTGCCAGGCGCTCGTCGATAGTCGCGATCGGCGTCAGCGACTCCGCACCGAGCTCGCCGTCGATGCGGCGCCGCGACAGGTTGTCCACGATCGTGACCTCGTGCCCGAGATCCGAAAGGTGCAGGGACGCGGGCCATCCACAGAAACCGTCGCCGCCCAGAACTGCAATTTTCACTAATTCTCGCCTTTCTTTACGCACATTTCCGCATACGCTACCGGTGACCCCGAACCTCTGCTGGGCAAGCCTCCTGGGACGCACCCCCGGTGCATGTAATTATCGATAGGCAATACAACTGAGTGGTAGCGTTTCCCTGTGTTCTGGCAGTGTCTGAGCGTTGAAAAAGTTGGGAGCCCGCATGTCTCTGCCCGGTAATGGTCGCGTGCGCGCAAAGCGCATCACCGCGGTGGCCACTGTGTTGGCGCTCGCGGGTGGTGTGGCGGAAATCCCGCTTGGCCCCGCGGGGTCGGTCGCACACGCCCAGATCGCGCCGACGCAGCAGCCGGGCATCGACAACGGCACCGTGCGGACCGCCGGACGCGATTGGGAAGCGTCCGTGTTTTTCCTCACGGGCATGACGGTGCGGACGGTGAGCATCGACTTCGTTCCGCCAAGCAGCACCAACTCCCGCGAAGAGGCACCAGCCGACGACCCGGTCTTCACACGCATCCCCGAGGTCGCCGAATACCGCGTGGACCACATGAAGGGCACACAGGTCCTCGCCTCCTACGACGTTACGGCGCGCCGCAGCCAAGGGACCTCCACGTCGGGGCATCCGACCATCCACATCACGTATGAGCTCCCAGGAGTGCAGGTTGGCCAGGGCGAGCGACTCGCCCTCTTCGCGCCGGGTAAAGGCAGTCAGTACCCCACGCCTTTGCGTGGCGGCGGTGCGCGGTTTACTCGCCCCACCGTCAATGCCGACATCCGCGGTGCTGTAACCATGCACGAGGCTACCGAGGCTGAGTACAAGCAGACGATGGTGGAGATCCGCCAGGGTACGGAGACCTTCACCTCTCCAGTGCAACCCGACGGTTCCTACGAGATTGCGATGCCGTCGCCCTCCGGCACGATGGAAATCAACGTGATTCCACCGGCCGGTTTTGTCACCCCGGAGCCAAAGACGTGGGAGGCTGCTGAAGGCCTCGCCGCCCCCAACTTCGATGTCTACCCGATCACCGTGAGCGGTTCGCTTCTCGACACCAACAGGACCCCCGTCCAAGGCGCCACCGTGAGGGTCGGGGGCCGCTCCGCCGTCTCGGATGCTAACGGAAACTTCACCGTGACCAAGGTGCCTGCCGGAACCCACGATGTGGTCATCGGGGACACCGAACGCACTCGCGGCAGAACCGTGCCCGGTGTTTCGGTGAGCGATCAGCGCGACAACCGGATCGAAGACATCACAGTGGAGACCAAGCCTCAGTTCGGCACGGTCTCTGGCCGGGTGACGGATCCGTCTGGTAACGGGGTTGCCGGTGTAGTGGTGCGGGCTGCGGGTAAGCCTGCGACTACGGACGCGGACGGCCGGTACGCCATAGCCCAGGTGCCGGTCGGCGACACCGAGATTCGGGTCGATGAAAGCAGTGTGCCGGCGGGGTATTCGGTGTCTGGTCCGCTGGCGCGCAATGTGACCACGGCGGGTGTGTCTGGTGTGAATTTCTCCACGACGCGTGAGACCGGCACGGTGTCGGGCCGGGTGACAGATCCGTTGGGCAACGGTGTTGCGGGTGTGGTGGTGCGGGCTGCGGGTAAGCCTGCGACGACGGATGCGCAGGGTCGTTATTCGATTGCTGGTGTGCCGACTGGTTCGACGTCTATTTCGGTGGTGCGAAGCAGTGTGCCGGCGGGGTATTCGGTGTCTGGCCCGTTGACGCGCAATGTGACGACGGCGGGTGTGTCTGGTGTGGATTTCTCCACCACGCGTGAGACCGGCACGGTGTCTGGCCGGGTGCTTGGTCCGGACAGCAAGGGTGTTGCGAATGTGACGGTGACCGCCGGTGGTAAGACTGCTGTTACCAACGCCGACGGCAACTATTCGATTGCTGGTGTGCCGACTGGTTCGGTGTCGGTTGCTGTTGATGCGCAGACGGTGCCGGATGGGTACTCGGTTGATGGCCCGCTTGATCGCAATGTGACGACGGCGGGTGTGTCTGGTGTGGATTTCTCCACCACGCGTGAGACCGGCACGGTGTCTGGCCGGGTGCTTGGTCCGGACAGCAAGGGTGTTGCGAATGTGACGGTGACCGCCGGTGGTAAGACTGCTGTGACCG
>NZ_JAKRMZ010000023.1:0-44707 GCF_022345915.1 Corynebacterium sp. ACRQP
TCAAGCGTCACCGACACGGCTGAGGTAACCCTAAGTGTCAACAATGACGCGACTCACCTGTCAAGGATCACAACGCCTTCCGCAGGCACACCCCGTCAAATATGTCGTGACCTCAGGCACTACCGGGGGCGCCATTGGCTTAGCTCTCTGAGGCAAGCCGCGCGTAGACGAGGGTGTCGGTCCATTCGCCCTTGCTGTACCAGTCCTGGACGTGATGCGCTTCGAGCCTGAGCCCGACGCGGCGGGCGAGTGCTGCTGAGGCGTTATTGCGCGCATCCATCTGTGCCGTGATGCGGTGGAGGCGATAGTGGTCAAACCCGAGGGCAAGGACCGCTCGGACGGCTTCGCTGGCGAAACCTTGCCCTCCAAACTTCGGGTTCAGAACCCATCCGATTTCACCCTGGCGGTGCTCCTTATCGGTGAGCCACAGTGCGACGTCTCCGATGGGGGCGCCGTCATGCTCGACGACCAGTGCGAGCGCGCCGGCCTCGTCGTCGAGACCGGTCTTGGCTAGGCGCTCGCCGAGCTTTTCTCGCGCGACTTCCGCGGTCCATGGCTCGTCCAGCAGGTAGCGGGCAACGTCAGGTTGTGCATAAAGGTTGTGGAGCCAACTGGCGTCGCATCGTTCGTGGAGTCGGAGCTGGAGCCGTTCCGTCGCTAACGGCCACTGGTGGGCAGGCGCGAGGTCGCGCTGATAATGGAGCAACTCCTCCTGCAGCCCCGCGGGCGTGGTTCCTACGCTTCTCCCGGTCTCGCGGAATCCTGCACTGGTCAAACACCGCTGGGAAGGCTCGTTCTCTGGAAGTGTGCGTGCCGTCAAAGTCCGAAGCCCACTGTCGCGGGCGAAACGCGATGCCAATTCGAGCGCCCGGCGGGCGTGTCCATTTCCTCGCGCATTGGGATGGATCCAGAACCCGACCTCGGCGGCCTCGGGGCTGACGTCGAAAAGTACTAGGGAGCCCACGAACTGGTTCGTCGCGGCGTCGGCAAGTGCGAGGACCGCCAGCGTGCCAGACGAGAGGCCCGCCGCGATCTCTCCGCGGATCAACCGTCGCACGGATTCGGGGGTGTAGTCGGGTTCGGGTAAGTGGCCGAAGCGCAGCACGGCTTCATCTTTGGTTCCGCTTGCGTACGCGTCCGCGTCCAGCTCGGAGAGGGGCCGTAAGCGCGTGCCCTCATGGACGATCGGGAGCTTCGTGGCATCCAGCATGCTGCAAAACTAACATAGGACGGATAGTTGCTGCGGGCATGTTTGGTTAGCCTGGTGGGGTGAGCTACTGGGAACACCGAAAACCTGTGCAACGCCACCGCGCCGTGGACATTGCGGAGATTGCGAGGGTCTCGGTGAGACTGCTGGATGAAGGTGGATTGAGAGCGCTCACCCTCAGGGCTGTGGCGCAGCAGGTGGAGGTCGCTCCCGCCAGCTTGTATTCCCGCGTCGAATCAGTCGACGACTTGTTTGACCTCGCCCTCGACACAGCGCTTGCAGACGATCCCGTGATGAACGAATCGATCCGCAACGCCGACCTGTCTACCCTGATGCACGATTTCTTCTCGCATCTCACGGCCCACCGGTGGGCAGGCCAAGTCATCGGGATGCGGGCACCCAGGGGCCCTGCGTACCTGGCGCTTTCTGAGCGTATGTGCGTGCTGCTCGAGCGAGCGGGCGCTCCGGATCCGTTGGGAACTTCCTACCGGTTATCAAACCTAGTGATCGGCGCCGCCCTGACCGCTCCCATGGCGCCCGACGAAAGGCGCGTTGCCATCGACCCGGAGCAGGCCCCGACCTATGCGCGCCTCCATGCGGCGCACCACATCAGCCCACGTGAGATCCTCTCCGAGGGCATCTCGGCACTTCTGTCTTGAGGAGGTTTCTGAATGGGGTCCAGGTTTGAAATGGGCTTCGGCGGGGCACTTGCCGCGCGAGAGGAAAATGGAGCGCCATGGGTTCCGCCATGGTGGCAGAGTTTCGTTATCGTGCCTCTCGCTGTAATCGCCATGTACGTTGTGTTTCCTGTTAACGACGGTTCCGGCACTTGGCTTTCAAACATGCTCATTCCAGTCGCCTGGACTCTTGGCGTGTACTACGTCTTTATCCTGCCGATCTTTCACTTCCGCAGGTATCGATGGAATAAGAAACACGGCGAATAGGCGGTCACGCGCCGCCTACCCACCCGAACTACCGGTTGAACGGCGGGGAAACCCAGGTGAACGGCCGGTCCAGCAGGGTGGTGCCGAGCTTGGAGGGGGTCAGCTCGAAGGCGTCGGTGGTGCCGTCGATAGGCGAAAGCTCGAGCCCATCGCCCTCAGCGCGCCAAGTGAATTCCAGCGTTTCCTCGATGGGGCCTCGCGGGGCGGCGTTGACGCCGTCGTCGGTCATGGGGGCGGTGAGCTGGATGGTCACGCGGTCGCCGTTGAGGGTGTAGAAGCCTTCGTGGAGGTCGCCGGAGGCTCGTCGTAAGGCAGCGAGCCCATGGAAGTCACCCTCCGGGGTTTCGCCCTCGACGCGGTAGAAGTTGCCGGCCTCGAAGCCGTCGAAGGAGCCGAACGCGATCTCGGACCAGCGGCGGTCGTCCGCGAGTTCAGGCGCGGGCTCGATGTTGCCGCCTGCGACCGAGTACACGCCGGAAAGCTCGGTGCCCTCGCGGTCGAGCGCGCGCGGGATGCCGTTGACCATCACGAACCCGCCCGCGCCGAGCGCGACCACCGCGGCCACGGCGGGGAAGAAGCGGGTTACGCGGTGGACCTTCTCGTTGGTGATCACGCGCGGCGGCTCCACGGCCTCCGTCGCACGCCCGGCGAGGAAGCGGAACAGGCGCGGCAGCCACGGCGCCAGCACCAGCAGGTACAGCAGCGCCTGGATCGCCGAGGGGATCTTCACGGGCACGTCGAAGGTCATGTTCAAAAGCCACACCACGGCCAGATCAATGAAGCCGATCAGCCCGCCGAGCCACGCGGTGCGCCGCCACAGCAGCAAAATGGCGGCGACGAATTCGGCCAGACCGGCGAGGAACTGCACGACGGGGGAGAAGCCCATGAAGGTCCACAGCAGCCCCATCGGGGACTTCTCGCCGAGGGTGATCAGAAGCTCCGGGAAGTCCGGCTTGCCCATCTGCATCAGCCCAAGTTTGAATACCGCGTACGGCATGAGCAGCCCAAACGCCACCATGCGCACGACCCAGTGCAGTGCCCAACCAATCTGTTTCGCGTTCATGGGCAGCAGTCTAGCTACCATCGGCACGGTGAAACCTTTGGCAGTTGTCGTCGGCGCCGGGCCCAACGGGCTCACGGCCGCCGCGCGCCTCGCGGTCGGCGGGTGGCGGGTGGAGGTGCTCGAGCGTGCGGCCGAGGTCGGGGGCGCGGCGTCAACACAGAAGCTTCACGACGCCACGCTGGTCGACCTCGGCGCCGCCTGCCACCCCTTCGGGGCCGCCAGCCCGGCCTTCCGCGCGCTGCGGCTGGAGGACTACGGGGTGCGCTGGCTGCGCGCGCCGTACGAGATGGCGCACCCGCTCGATGGCGGCGCGGCGGTGCTGGCGAGCTCGCTGGAGGACACCGCGGCTGGCCTCAGCGTGGACGGGAAAGCCTGGACGCGGTTGCATAAGCCGGTGGTAGCGCGCGTGGACGACCTGCTTGAAGACGTGCTCGCGCCGATGCCGCGCGTGCCCGGCCACCCTTTCACGCTGGCGCGGTTCGGCGCGCGCGGGCTGTGGCCGGCCACCGCGCTGGGGCGGGCCGCGTTTCGCACCGAGGAGGCCCGCGCCCTGTTCGCCGGCAGTGCGACGCACGCGATCACCTCGCCGGCGCGGCCGTTTACGGGGGCGTTCGGCCTGCTCTTCGGTGCGCTCGGCATGACGCGCGGGTGGCCGGTGGCTTCAGGCGGCTCGGGCGCGGTCACGGCTGCTCTGGCCAGGATCGTCGAGGAGCACGGCGGTCAGGTGCGCCGCGGCGAGGAGGTCCGCGCGCTCCCGGACGCGGACGCGGTGATCCTCAACCTCACCCCGAAGCAGGTGCTGCCTCTCGACGCCACGTCGCTGCCCGCCCGCCGCAGCCGGTCCATGCGCCGGTGGCGCTACGGCCCCGGAGTACACAAGGTGGACTTCCTGCTGGATGCCCCGGTGCCGTGGGCCGACCCGCGGGTGGGGCAGGCCGCGACGGTGCACGTCGGCGGCACCGCGGACGAGATCGTGCGGGCAGAAAGGCAAGTGGCCCGCGGAGTCATGCCCGAGCGGCCGTTCGTGATGGCGGCGCAGCAGTACGCCGCCGACCCCTCGCGCGGGCTGGTGCTATGGACCTACGCCCACGTCCCGCACGGCTACCGGGAGCGCCACCCCGGCGAGGTGGCGGAAAAGATCACTGCCCAGATCGAGCGGTTCGCGCCCGGTTTCCGCGGGGTGGTTAAGGACAAAACAGAGACGCCCCCGCGCGAGCTGGAGGCGTGGAACCCCAACCTCGTCGGCGGCGACATCGCGGGCGGCGCCATGGACGGCGCGCAGCTGCTGCTCCGCCAGCCGCACCGGCTGCGCAAGGGGCTGTACCTGGCCTCGTCCTCGACCGCGCCTGGGGCCGGGGTGCACGGCATGCCGGGGTGGTGGGCCGCCGAGGCCGCGCTCAAAGACTTCAGCGGCTAATTACTCCTCGCCGGTGAGCTCGCGCAGCTTCGCGCGCACCGCGGAGGCCTCCGGGTTGGTGGCATAGGTGCCGTCGGAATACAGCACAGTGGGCACGATGCGGTTGCCGTCGTTGACGGACTCGATCCAGGCGTTGACCTCGTCCATGCCGTCGGCGTCCGCGTCGACCAGGTCGTAGGGGGTCTCGGTGCGGTCGAGGCGCTCGCGCAGCTTGCGGCAGAACGGGCACCACTCCGCGGCGAAGATGGTCACGTGCGAGGAGGTCTCAGGTGCGGCAACGGTCATGTCAAACCCTTTCAAAACGTTGGAACTTGTAGCGCAGGCCGGTCGTGGAGGTCTGCCATTCGCCGTCGCGGACCAGCTCGAAGGCGTCGTCGATGCGGGGCGCGTGGACGGCTTTGCTTTCGGGGAGGTCCGGATGGACGTCGATAAGTGTGCGCTCGATGACATCCACCTCGTCCAGGGTGGCCTCGTAGACCTGGGCGCCGCCGATGATCCACGCGTCCGACTCCAGGTCCGGGATGTCGCGGCACACGGACGCGCCGTCGGACCACTCGTCGTCCTCGCGCGAGGACAGCACGATGTTTTTACGCCCCGGCAGCGGCTTGACCGGCAAGGATTCCCAAGTGCGGCGCCCCATGATGATGGGGCTGCCCAGGGTGGTCTCCTTGAAGTGCTTGAGGTCCTCGGGCAGGTGCCACGGCATGCCGGCGCCGTCGCCGATGATGCCGTCGAGGCTTTGGGCCCAGATTGCGCCCAAGGTCATACGGACACCTCCGCCTTGATGGTGGGGTGCGGGTCGTAGCCCACAACCTCGATGTCGTCGAAGTCGTAGTCGAAGATCGACGCGGCCTTGCGCAGCTTCAGCTGCGGGTACTCGCGGGCGTCGCGGGAGAGCTGTTCGCGCACCTGGTCGAGGTGGTTGTTGTAGATGTGGCAGTCGCCGCCCGTCCAGATCAGCTCGCCGACCTCGAGGCCCGCCTGCTGGGCGAACATGTGGGTCAACAGCGCGTAGGAGGCGATGTTGAACGGCACGCCGAGGAACATGTCGGCGCTGCGCTGGTACACCTGCATACTCAAGCGGCCGTCGGCGACGTAGAGCTGGAACAGCAGGTGGCAAGGCATCAGCGCCATCTTGTCCAGCTCGGCGACGTTCCACGCGGAGACCAGGTTGCGGCGCGAATCGGGGTTCTCGCGCAGGGTGCGCAGGACCTCTTCGATCTGGTCGATGTGCCCGCCGTCGGGGGTGGGCCAGGAGCGCCACTGCACGCCGTAGACGGGGCCGAGCTCGCCGTTTTCGTCGGCCCACTCGTTCCAGATGCGCACCCCGTTGTCCTGCAGCCAGCGCACGTTGGAGTCGCCGCGCAGGAACCACAACAGCTCGCCGACGACGCCCTTGAAGTACACCTTCTTGGT
This sequence comes from Corynebacterium sp. ACRQP, assembly GCF_022345915.1. Lineage (NCBI taxonomy): Bacteria > Bacillati > Actinomycetota > Actinomycetes > Mycobacteriales > Corynebacteriaceae > Corynebacterium > Corynebacterium sp. ACRQP. The sequence continues at coordinate 6,048 of NZ_JAKRMZ010000023.1, forward strand.
GGTCAGCAGGGGAAAGGACTCGGAAAGGTCGTAGCGGATCTGGCGGCCGAACACGCTGCGGGTGCCGGTGCCGGTGCGGTCGCCCTTCTCGGCGCCGTTTTCCAAAACGTCGCGCAGCAGGTCCTCGTACGGGGTGGAAATCACTTGGCTACTCCTTCAAAGGTGCCGTGCTCGTCGTGGTAGCGGGCGGCGGCGTCCAGAATGTCGTCGGCAAGCTCGGGCCGGCAGATCACAATATCGGGGATGTAGGTGTCCGCGTTGTTGTAGCGCAGCGGGGTGCCGTCGAGGCGCGAGGCGTGCAGCCCCGCCGCGAGCGTGACACCCACGGGCGCGGCCTGGTCCCACTCGTACTGGCCGCCGGCGTGGACGTAGGCGTCGTAGTCGCCCAGCAGCACGTGCATCGCCTTCGCGCCCGCGGAGCCCACGGGTTGGACTTCAAAACCCAAGGCTTGGGCGACATGCTTCGCGACGGCCGGGGGCCTGTTCCTCGACATCGCCACCTTGCCCGCGAACGGCCCGGAGACGTGGCGGACATCGGAGGACTTGAACACGACACCTAAATCCGGCAGGCCCACCGCGGCGTGGGTGGGCACCCCGTCCTCCACGAGTGCGACGTGCACCGCCCAGTCCTGGCGGCCGGTGGCGAACTCCTTCGTGCCGTCGAGGGGGTCGACGATCCAGACCCTGTCCTTGGACAGGCGGTCCTGGTTGTCGGCGGCTTCCTCCGACAGGAAGCCGTCGTCAGGCCTGTGCTGCGAAAGCACCCTGGAGATCCAGCTTTGGGCGAGCTCGTCGCCCGCCTCGCCGAGCTCGCGGCCCCGCAACAAGCCCACGCCGCGCACGCCCTTGAGGATCTCGCCGGTGCCCTCGGCGATGAGGTTGGTCAGCCGGGAATCCGAGTACTGAGCAGTCATGCAACCGACTCTACCGCTAAGGTTGGCGTGATGAACGCGCCGATCCTCAGCCGCTTCCACCCGCAGGTGGCCCAGTGGTTCGGGGACGTCTTCGCGGCGCCGACCGCGGTGCAGGAACAGGCGTGGCGCGCGATCTCCGACGGCGAAAACGCGCTGGTGGTCGCACCCACGGGCTCCGGTAAGACGCTCGCGGCGTTTCTGTGGTCGCTGAACTCCTTGGTGGAGCGCGCCGGGCAGCAAGCCTTGCCTATCGACGGAGCTTCCGCCTCCACCCACGGCGGCGTGCGAGTCCTCTACATCTCTCCCCTGAAGGCGCTGGGCGTGGACGTGGAAAACAACCTGCGCGCGCCGCTGGCCGGCATCGCGCGGGTGGCGCAGAGGCTGGGCCGCGACATGCCGGACATCTCGGTCGGGGTGCGCTCCGGCGACACCCCGCAGTCCGAGCGCAACCGGCAGGTGCGCAAGCCCCCGGACATCCTGATCACCACGCCCGAGTCGCTGTACCTCATGCTCACCTCGAAGGCGGCGGGCATCTTGCAGACGGTGGACACCGTGATCGTGGACGAGATCCACGCCCTGGCCGGCACGAAGCGCGGCGTGCACCTTGCGCTCTCGCTGGAGCGGCTGCGGCGGCTGGCGGGGGACTTCCAGCGCATCGGCCTGTCGGCCACGGTGCGCCCGATCGAGGCGGTAGCGAACTTTTTGGGGCCGAAGACCACGATCATCAACCCGCCGGCGGAGAAGCGCTGGCACCTCGACGTGCGGGTGCCGGTGGACGACATGTCCGACCTGCCGGTGCCGGAGGACGCCTCCACGATCGGCGACGCGGTCTTCGATGACGCGCTGGACGAGGCTCCACAACCGGGTGCGACCAACTCCATCTGGCCCCACATCGAGCGCGCGGTGTACGACGAGGTGATGGCGCACCGCTCCACCATCGTGTTCGTGAACTCGCGCCGCACCGCGGAGCGGCTGACCAGCCAACTCAACGAGCTGTGGGCCAAGGAACACGACCCGGAGGCGCTCTCGCCGCAGACGAGGCGGCCGCCGGCGCAGCTGATGAAGTCGGTGGACACCGCCGGCCACGCCGCCAACGTGATCGCCCGGGCCCACCACGGCAGCGTGAGCAAGGACGAGCGCGCCCAGACCGAAACCATGCTCAAAGAGGGCACCCTGCGCGCGGTGGTGTCCACCTCCTCGCTGGAGCTGGGCATCGACATGGGCGCGGTGGACCTGGTCATCCAGGTGGAGTCGCCGCCCTCGGTCGCCTCCGGGCTACAGCGCGTGGGCCGCGCCGGACACACCGTCGGCGCGGTCTCGGAGGGCACCTTCTACCCGAAGCACCGCGCCGACCTCGTGCAGACCGCGGTGACGGTGCCACGGATGCGCGAGGGCCTCATCGAGGAACTGCACACCCCGCGCAGCCCGCTCGACGTGCTGGCGCAGCAGACCGTGGCGGCGGTCGCGGTGGAGGACCTCGACGTCGACGAGTGGTACGACACCGTCCGCTGCGCCTGGCCGTACAGGGACCTGGCGCGCGAGGTGTTCGACTCGGTGATCGACCTGGTCATCGGCATCTACCCGTCCACGGACTTCGCCGAGTTGCGGCCCCGCGCCATCCTGGATGGCACCACCCTCAAGGCCCGCCCAGGCGCCCAGCGGGTCGCCGTCACCAATGCCGGCACCATCCCGGACCGGGGGATGTTTGGCGTGTTCCTGGTCGCGGGCGCCGAGGACAAGGCCCCCCGCCGCGTGGGCGAGCTCGACGAGGAGATGGTCTACGAGTCCCGCGTCGGCGACGTGTTCACCCTCGGCGCCTCCAGCTGGCGCATCGAGAACATCACCCGTGACCAGGTCCAGGTCAGCCCCGCGCCGGGCCACACCGGTCGGCTGCCGTTCTGGACCGGCGACGGGCTGGGCAGGCCCTATGAGCTGGGCAAGGCGCTGGGCGCGTTTCGTCGAGAAGCAAAAAGCTCCTTGGATGCGAGCCTGGACGAGCGGGCGCGGACCAACCTGCTGCAATACCTCGAGGAGCAGGAGGAGGCCACCGGCATCCTCCCGGACGAGAAAACGCTGGTGCTGGAGCGGTTCACCGACGAGCTGGGGGATTGGCGCGTGGTGCTGCACACCCCGTTCGGCAAGGGCGTCAACGCCGCGTGGGCGTTGGCGACCGGGTGGCGGGTCGCGCAGGAAACCGGCATGCACGCCCAGGCGGTGGCGGGCGACGACGGCATCGTGCTGCGCCTCCCGCAGGGCGAGAAGGAGCCCGACGGGGCGATCTTCCAATTCGACGCCGACGAAATCGCCGACATCGTCACCGAGCAGGTGGGCAACTCCGCCCTGTTCGCCTCGAGGTTCCGCGAGTGCGCCGCCCGCGCCCTCCTGCTGCCGCGGCGCAACCCCGGCAAGCGCGCGCCGCTGTGGCAGCAGCGCCAGCGCGCCGAGCAGTTGCTGGACGTGGCCCGCAATTACCCGAGTTTTCCCATCATCCTGGAGACGGTGCGCGAATGCCTCCAGGACGTCTACGATCTCCCGGCGTTGCAGGAGGTCATGCGGGATGTGAACACGCGCCGGGTGCGCATCGCCGAGGTGACCACGGACCAGCCGAGCCCGTTCGCGTCGTCGCTGCTGTTCAACTACACCGGCGCGTTCATGTACGAGGGCGACACCCCGCTGGCGGAGAAGCGGGCGGCGGCGCTCTCGCTCGACCCGTCGCTGCTGGCCAAGCTGCTCGGCACCGTTGAGCTGCGGGAACTCTTGGACGCGGACATCATCGCGGAGGTGGACGCCACGCTTCGCCGGCTCGGCCGCGCTTCGACGAGCGAGCAGTTCGCCGACACCCTGCGCATCGTGGGGCCCGTGCCTATCGACGAGCTCCGCCTCCACACCGAAGTCCCCCTCGAGTCGTTGGAGCAGGCCTTGGGGGCGCGGATGATGCGGGTGCGCATCGGCGGGCGCGAGCACGTCGCCCAAGTCCTCGACGCGCCGCTGCTTCGCGACGGCCTCGGCGTGCCCGTCCCGCCCGGCGTCGCCGCCCAGGTGCAGACCATCCCCGACGCGCTGGCGCAGCTGGTGGGCCGCTGGGTGCGCACCCGCGGGCCGTTTACGCTGCGTGATTTGGCCGACGCATTCGGGCTGGCGGTCGGCGCGGCGCACGCGGCGCTGCAGCCGCTGGTGGACAAGGACAAGGTCATCCCGGGCCGCTACCGGCAGGGCGTCGAGGAAGAGGAATACGTCGCGGCCGAGGTGCTGCGCATCATCCGCACCCGCTCGCTGGCGGCGGCGCGCGCCCAAACCAGGCCGGTGTCGCAGTCTGCTTATGGACGATTCCTGCCCGCGTGGTCGAACGTCGCCCCGGTGGGTGTGGTGCCGGCGCTGCGCGGGGCCGATGGGGTGTATTCGGTGCTGGAGCAGCTCGCCGGGGTGCGGCTGCCGGCCAGCGCGTGGGAGTCCCACATCCTGCCGGCCCGGGTTGGCGACTACTCGCCGGTGATGCTCGACGAACTGACCGCCTCGGGCGAGATCGCCATCGTCGGCGCCGGCAAGGCGGGCGCCCGCGACCCGTGGATCATGCTGCTGCCCGCGGACTACGCCGCCCAGCTCGCGCCGCAGGTCGACGAACCACTGCTGTCACTGACCCAATCCCAGGTGATGGAGAAGGTGCGCCGCGGCGGCGGGTTCCTGTTCACGGACCTGCTCGAGCCCACCACCACGACCGAGGAGCTGCGCGAGGCCATGTGGGACCTGGTCGAGGCCGGGTTTTTGGCCCCCGACTCGTTCGCGCCGATCCGGGCGCGGCTCGCCGGCGGGAAGACGGCGCACAGGGCGAGGCGGAGGCCGTCGAGAAGCAGGGTGCGCTCGGGGCGGACCTCGTTCGCGGCGAGTGTGCCGCCGGACATGGTGGGGCGGTGGTCGCTGACGCCTACGCCTGACGACGACCCGACGCGCCGGTCGGTGGCTTTGGGCGAGTCGCTTCTGGACCGCTACGGGGTGGTCACCCGCGGCTCGGTGGTCGCCGAGGACATCCTCGGCGGGTTCGCGCTGGCCTACAAGACGCTGTCCGGGTTCGAGGCGTCCGGCAAGGCGATGCGCGGCTACCTGGTGGAGGGGCTCGGCGCCTCGCAGTTTTCCACCCCGGCGACGATCGACCGGCTGCGCGGCCACCAGGACTCCGACGACGTGGTCGGCTGGCCCTCGGGGGCCCGGGAGCCGCACGTCCACGTGCTGGCGGCGACCGACCCGGCGAACCCCTACGGGGCGGCGCTGCCGTGGCCGGCGCAGGGGCCGACCCGCTCGGCGGGCGCGATGGTGGTGTTGGTGGATGGGCTGTTGGCCGCCCACGTCACCCGCGGCGGGAAGACCATGACCACCTTCTTCGATACGTTTCCGGACGGGGTCGGCGACCCGATGCCGCTGGTGGTCGGCGCCCTTACCGACGCGGTGCGGGCCGGCCGGATGCAGCCGCTGGCCGTGGAAAAGCTCGACGGCGGGCCCGCCTTCTCGCTGAAGGAGTACGGGGCGACGGCGACTCACAAGGGCGCGAAGATCGGCGGGCGCGCGTCGGCGCCCCCGAAGCGGCGCGGCAGAAGCGTCGCGGAGGCGTTGGGGGAGCTCGACGGCGACGAAGACAGGGGCCCAGGCGCGCGCGGTCCCGCCCACGGCCTGTCCTTCGAGGACTAAGGCGAGGGCGAATTCACGGTGCGGCGCATGCTGTTTAGGGCCGCATCGGCATGCGGTGACCAGGTCGATTGGGTCGGTGGTTTGGCTGATTCGCATGGGCAGCGTGCCCCGCGCGCCCCGGTGGCGGCGGCGGGGAGGTGGGCCAGTGCGTTTCCGCAGGTGGCGGTGCCGACGTTGAGGCCCGTTTCGCCTTGATCCGGTTCACCGCCGAGTGCATGGCGGGGTCCGTGGTGTTGATGTGGCGGGTGCCGTCGGCTTTGACCAGGACGGCGCCGCCGGTGTCGGGGTCGTAGTCCATGTAGCCCTTGTTGAACGAGCCGTCCCTGTGGTCGTTGTTGCACCTGTGGTGGGTGGGGCACAGGCCGGTGAGGTTTTCGATGTCGGTCGCCCCATACCGCAGCCAGGAGATGATGTGGTGGGCCTCGCACTCGCTCATGGAGGTCGTGCAGCCGGCCCAGGAGCACACCCCCTGCACCGCGAACATGGCGATGCGCTGGCCCACCGACGCGAGCCTCCGCGACCGGCCCAGGTGCAGCGGCACCCCGGAAAGCCCGTCGACGGTAAGCAGGAAATCGCTCGTGCCGTCCATGCCCAGCCGGACCAAGTCGAAGGCGTCGAGCTCCACACCGACGTTGGTCTGGAACAAGGTGTTGGCGTCGGCCTCGGCGAGGTCGTCGAGCGTGATGGACACCACCACCGACGCGGCGCCGCCGTTCGCAGCCTGCTGGCCCTCCTCGTACTGGCGCAGGATGGCCATGTACTGGTCGTAGCGGCGCTGGCCTTTGGTGCGCGGGTCGCGGTCGCCCTGCAGTTCCTCCGGGATGTTGGAGTTCGGTGACAACCCCTTGTCGGTGAGCGCCTTGTAGAGCGCGTAGTCGGCGCGGGTCATCGACAGCGTCACGTCGAAGGTGCCGTCGGTGTTCTCCCTGCCCAGCGAGGCGTCGCGCTTTTCAAAGCCCGCGTTCGGGTTTGCCTTCACGAAGGGCTTGTTCGCCTCGGCGACCAGGCGCTTCACAAACAGCCGCAGGTCCTTCTCGTCGCGGTACTTCGCCTGCTCCATCGCGCGGGCGTAGATGCGCATCCGCTCGCCCTCGGCGGCCTTGAGCAACTTGTCCAGCTCGCGGCGGATGATGTCCTGCTTGGCGGCGGGGACCTCGTCGGCACGCTTGCGCGCCTCCTCCTGGTCCTTGCGGCGGCGCTCCGCTTCCTCCTCGGCGGCCTTGCGCGCGGCCTCCTCGGCAATAGAGCGGTCTTCTTCAGCGCAGTCCTCCTCGAAGAGACCACCCAAATCAGGCTCCGGCGGCGGGGGCGGAGCATCGAAAAGCGCTTTCGCCCGCGCGATGCGGTTGTACGCCTCGCCGCGCGAGATGCCGAGCTTTTCGGTCAGGTACGCGTCCGGGTGGTTCGCGCCGACCAGCTTTCCGGCGTCCGCCAGCACGCACGCCTGCGCGAAGGCGGCGTCCAGGTAGGCCTTCTTGTCCATCGCGCGTTCGAGGCGGGCGATGTCGCGGGTGATGGTGGCGAGGGGGAGGGCCGAAGGATCGTCCAGAAGCTGGCGCAACTGCGACAGGCCGTCGGCGACCTGGTCCACGAGCTCGGCGATTCCGTTCATGACACCCTCCTTTCCGCAACATTTCGCGGGTGATGGGTGTCAATGTAACAACGCGACCGACACACCGAACCGGCAATCGAACAAACGTGCTAAACTAGCTGCTTCACCAGGTGATTCGCCGCCGCAAGCCCAAGTCGCGGGTTCGCCTCGCGCACGTCTTTCACGGCGCGCACAAACTGCGCCTTTGGGTCTGTGCCGGTCTCCGCGAGCACCCCGCGCGCCCACTCGACGGCGGCGTCCATGTCGGGGAAGAAACCCACGAGCGACTCTTCCGGCGTCGGGCCAGTGTTCACAGTGTTGAAGATTTTACGCAGAAATTGGAACATAGACCCCACTATGCCCGAAGGTGACTCCGTCTATCAGCTGTCAAAACGCCTGCAATGGATGCAAAACCGCGAGGTCACAGCCACGTCCATCCGCGTTCCCCGCTACGCCACCGTCGACTTCACGGGCATGACCTGCGAGCGCGTCTGGCCGTACGGCAAACACCTGTTCATGCAGTTCGCCAAAGACGGCTACCAGCCGCAAATCCTGCACACCCACCTGAAAATGGAGGGCACCTGGTCCATGCACCGCGCCGGCACCAGGTGGAAAAAGCCCGCTCACGCCGCCCGCGTGGTGCTTTCGCTTAGCGACGAACCAAAGGCCGACATCGAGCTCGTCGGCTTCTGGCTCGGGCTGGTCCGCGTCTTCCCGGCCAGGGAATACCAACAAGAAATGGGCTACCTCGGCCCGGACCTGTTGGACCCGGACTTCGACCTCGACGAGGCGGTCAGGCGCATCGAAGCTGAGCCCGGCCGCGAGATCGGCCGCGCCCTGCTGGACCAGCGCAAGCTCGCCGGCATCGGCAACGAGTACCGCGCGGAAATCAACTTCCTGGCTGGTACGCATCCAGCGGAATTGGTGCGAGACGTGGACGTCGAGAAGCATGTGCGCCTCGCGCGACGGCTGATGTGGGCGAATAAAGACGCCCCCGTCCGCGTGACCACGGGGGTCAAGCGGGCGGGGGAGACGAGTTACGTGTTCGGCCGCAACAACAAGCCGTGCAGGCGGTGCGGCACGCTGATTACCAAGGGCTTCCTCGGCGGGGAGGGTGACCTAGAGCGGGTTATTTGGTGGTGCCCGCAGTGTCAGCCTGAGCCTTGCTATATTCCGAGGCGAAAGGGGGAGTGATGTTTGACTTTGATTTCTTCAAAGAGAAACGCCCGTGGAGCAAGCAGGAGATTAACGAACTGGGGGAGTACTTTGCGGGATGGGCGGAGATGCCCGCCGAAGCCTCAGAAATGATCTATTGGCATGATGAGATAGCCAGGCGCACAGCTGCATCATGCGCGGATTTTGCGAAGAAACTTTTCGGTGGAGAAGGCCAGCGTCCGGACATCGTCAGCGCCTACCGGGTCAAGTCACAATCAACTATCGGTGACAAAATCCGCAGATCGAAAAGGGACCCGGGTGCGAATGTTCAGTTGGGCCGGATGTGGGATTTCGCGGGAGCACGAATTACAGCCAACGTGCTTCACGATGATCTTCGCTACCTGGGGTACGAGCTCCGTCGACGGCTAGTCGCGGAAGGGCATCGCGTCACTGAGCGGGACTACATCGCGCGTGCTCAGCCCGGCGGCTACCGCGCCCTTCACTTGATTATCGACTCAGCCGCGGGAATCGTTGAGTTGCAACTACGGACTTTGCTTCAGTCTGAGTGGGCCAACGCTTTTGAAAAGCTGGCAGATAAGACTGGGCGTCGAATCCGTTATGAAAGGAATTATCGGCCAGAAAACAGGGAGCTTGCTGAAGTCGCCGCTCACCTCGGGTCTATAGCGAGTGACATTCACGACATGGAGCGGACGCGAGCTGCGAGCAACCGGCACAGTCAGACCTCAATGAGAAGTCTTGCAACTATACCTCCGGGGCTTCCATTGAATCCTCGGTTGCATGAGTTGCGTTCAAGATCTTTCGAAGCGCTGTCGCGATCCGAGGCTGTCGCTGGAGATCAGGCTTCGAGTATTCTGAGCCTCATTCGATCACTACGAGACCTATCGCAAAGCCTGAGCGCTTTCGAGCTTGAAAGCGAGTGAAGAAAATGAAGCACTTTCTCATCGTGTTCAACCGGAAAACCGGCGAGCGCCACATCACGGAATACGCGGATTCTCGCGAAGCGATCAGGCAGCGACTCGACGAGGAGCAGTCCAACGAGAACCCTGACGTCGAAATCGTGGTGATCGGGTCGCCCTCACTCGAAGATTTGAAGGTGACCCACTCCAGGTACTTCCGGGTTGATGAGCTCCCTGATTTCGTTGAATATTGGACAAGAAGTGAGAGGGTTTCCTAGAACGTAAAAGGCAGCCGTCACATCTGTGAACGGCTGCCTGGGGTTGTGTTTTCCTACGCAGATGGATCCGCGTTCTTGTCCCGCACCGCACGGCGGATGAAGAACACCAAAAAGCCGAGGATGATCAGCAGCAGCACGACATAAATCACGTTGGAGTAGGCGTCGGCGTACTCGGTGGCCTTCTCCCAGTTGTCGCCGAGGACGTAGCCCAGGTAGATCAGGATGGCGTTCCAGATGCCGGAGCCCAGGGTCGTCCACAGGCCGAAGGTGACCAGGTTCATCTTGCCCAGGCCGGCGGGGATGGAGATCAGCGAGCGCACGCCGGGGATGAGGCGGCCGAAGAACACGCTCGGCTTGCCGTACTTGGTGAAGAAGTTCATCGCGGCGTCCACGTCGGAGGCGCGCACGAGCCACATCCAGTCGGCGATCTTGCGCAGCCGCTCCAGACCCAGCCACACGCCGACCCCGTAGAGCACGTATGCGCCGATGACGGAGCCCAGCACGGACCAGATGAACACATTGACCATGTTCAGCGATCCTTGCGCGACGGTGAAGCCAGCGAGCGGCAGCACCACCTCGGACGGGATGGGCGGGAAGAGGTTCTCCAAGAGGATCGCGATGCCGACGCCGGGGGCGCCGAGGGTCTCCATGAGACCCACAATCCAGTCGATGATGCTCTGCATTGGGCCTATCTTGCCCTACTCAACCTCGAGCGTCCAAGTATGCACCGGCGCGTCTGCCTGGGAATTTTTCATGTACTGGCGTAAAATGCGGGCGAGCCCGTCGGCGCGCTCCGTGGTCAGGGCCTTCGACCCGCCGGCCACGCGCTCGAGCGCGGCGAGCTGCCATGTCGCACCGTTTTGCCGCGCCCGCACGCGCCCCTCGATCACGCCGAGGTACTCGTCGGCGCAGGCCTCGTCCACTTCCAGCGTGCGCAGGCCCTCGTGCGCGAGCTCGAGCAGATGCTTCTCGACGAGCTCCGCCACCGCCACCGTCCCCAGCGTCGGCCACGTCACCTCGGCCTCGATACCGTCGCGGGCCCCGGCGAGGAAGTTGTCGTTGGCCGCCTCGAAGTTCAGGCGCGACCACACCGGCCTGGTCTGGTCGCCCAGTGCCTTGACCAGACCGTAGTAGAACGCCGCGTCCGCCACGATGTCTTTCACGGTGGGGCCTGCGGGAAGCAGGCGGTTTTCTACGCGGATGTGGCTGAGCTCGCCGGCTGGGTCGTAGATGGCGCGGTTCCAGCGCCAGATGGTGCCGTTGTGCAGGTTGAGGTAGTGCAGGCCGGGGTTGTCGCCGTTCATGAACGGCGCGCCCGCTGCCATGCGGCCCTCGGGCAGCAGGGGAGAGAAGTAGCGCACGTTTTCCTCGAAGAGGTCGAACACGCTGGTGATCCACCGTTCTCCGAACCACACGCGCGGGCGCACGCCCTGGTTGATCAGCTCCTTGGTGCGGGTGTCGATGGCCTGCTTGAACACGGGGATGCGCGACTCGTGCCACACCTTGTGTCCCATGAACAGCGGGGAGTTGGCCGACAGCGCTACCTGCACGCCCGCGATCGCCTGGGAGGCGTTCCACGCGTCCGCGAACCGGTTGGGCGCCACCTGCAGGTGCAACTGCATGGAGGTGCAGGTGGATTCAGGCGCGATGGTTTCGAAGTAGTGGGTGTACTTCTCGTCGCGGCGCAGATCGATCTTCACCAGCTCGCCGCGCGATTCCAGGATGGAGTTGTTCAGCCCGGCGTAGCGGTTTTCCTGGGTCATCCATTTGTCGCTGTCCAGAAACTGAGAGGTCATTGTCGGCAGCGTGCCGATCATCGCCAGCTGCGAACCAGCCTGCTCCGCGGCGTCGCGAACGGTGGCAAGACGCTTCTCGACGCCCTCCGCAAGCCGCGCCAAACCGTCGCCCTCAATTCCCAGCGGCGGGTGGTTCATCTCCACGTTGTAGGCGCCGATCTCGGACTGGTGCTCGTCGCCAAGTATCTCCAGCACCGCCTGGTTGTTGGAGTGCGGCTGCATGTCACCGTCGACTAAGTTGAGCTCGAGCTCGAGCCCGATCGTGCCGTGGTCCACGAAGTCCGCGTCCTGGAGGTGGCGGTCGAAGCGCTCCAGCTCGTCTTCAAGCCGGCGCCGGTAGGTGGTGCGCTGGCGCGGAGTGTAGGACTCCGAAGAAACGGCGTCGCCCATTAGCGGTGCTTCCTGTACCACGCGATCAGGCTGTCGGTGGAGGAATCGCCCGTGTCCGGCGCCTCCTCGCCAGCGACGGCGGCGGCGAGGTCGTTCGCCTGCGCCTTGCCCAGCTCCACGCCCCACTGGTCGAAGGCGTTGATGCCCCAGATCGCGGCTTCGACGAACACGATGTGCTCGTACAGCGCGATCAGCGCGCCCAGGCTGAACGGGGAGAGCTCCTCGGCCAGAATCGTGGTGGTGGGGCGGTTGCCCGGCATCACCTTGTGCGGGGCCAGCGCGTGCGGCACGCCTTCGGCCTCGATCTCCTGCTGGGTCTTGCCGAAAGCCATGACCTTCGTTTGCGCGAAGAAGTTGCCCATGAGCAGGTCGTGCATGGAGCCCTCGCCGGTGGCGGTGGGCAGGTCCGCCCGGGGCTTGGCAAAGCCGATGAAGTCCGCCGGCACGAGCGTGGTGCCCTGGTGGATCAGCTGGAAAAACGCGTGCTGGCCGTTGGTGCCCGGCTCACCGAAGTAGATTTCGCCGGTGTCGTGGTCAACGCTTGCGCCGTCGATACGCGTGTGCTTGCCGTTGGACTCCATGGTCAGCTGCTGCAGGTACGCGGGGAAGCGGGCGAGATCCTGCGAGTACGGCAGGACCGCGTGCGTCTGCGCCTTGTGGAAGTTGCGGTACCAAATGTTCAAAAGTCCCATCAGCACCGGCACGTTTTCCTCGAACGGAGCGTCACGGAAGTGCTGGTCCATGGCGTGGAAGCCCTCGAGCATGCGCGTGAAATCCTCCGGGCCGATCACCGCCATGAGTGACAGCCCGATTGCGGAATCCATGGAGTAGCGCCCGCCCACCCAGTCCCAGAACGGGAACATGTTCGCGGTGTCGATGCCGAACTCGGCCACCTTCTCCGCGTTGGTGGACACGGCCACGAAGTGCTTCGCAATTGCGGACTCGTCGCCGTCGAACTGTTCGAGCAGCCAGCGCTTCGCGGCGTGCGCGTTGGCCAGCGTCTCCTGGGTGGTGAACGTCTTGGAGGCGACGATGAACAGCGTTTCTTCCGCCTCGACCTCCGTGAGCACCCGCGTCATGTCCGCCGGGTCCACGTTGGAAACGAACTCCGCGGTAATGCCGGCGGTGGCGTAGGTGCGCAGCGCCTGCGCGGCCATGGCCGGGCCCAGGTCAGAGCCGCCGATGCCGATGTTGACCACCTTGGAAATCGTCTTGCCGGTGTGGCCCACCCACTCGCCGCTGCGCAGCTTGGTGGAAAACTCGCGCATCTGCTTCAGCACCGCGTGCACGTCCGCGGTGACATCCTGGCCGTCCACCTCCAGCTGGGCGTCCTCGGGCGCGCGCAACGCGGTGTGCAGCACCGCGCGGTCCTCGGTGGAGTTGATGCGCTCGCCGCTGAACATCGCCTCGATGCGGCCTTTCAGGCCAGCCTCGTCGGCCAAGGCGAGCAATTGCTTTGCGACGTCTCCGTCCACCAAGTTCTTCGAAAGATCGACGTGGAGTCCAGCCGCGTCGAACGTGTAGCGCTGCGCGCGCTCAGCGTCCGCCCGGAACAGGTCCCGCAGGGTGGTGCGGGACTTTTCCGCGTGGAGTTTTTCCAGCTTGCCCCAGCTGTCGGTGGACGTGATGTCGTGCATGTCAGCCTCCCAGGTGGCGGTTCAATTCGCGGTTGGGTTGTCCTTGATCAAAGGTAGCCAAAACTCGGAGGGAACGTCCGTGTGCCGGGAATGCGTGGATAATGGCGCCCATGGCAATTGTGAAGATCAACGCGATCACTGTCCCTGAAGGTGCCGGCGCGGAGCTGGAGCGCCGGTTTGCTGCCCGCAAGCACTCCATCGACGGCCACCCCGGCTTCGAGGGTTTCCAGCTGCTGCGCCCGGTCAAGGGCGAGGACCGTTACTTCGTGGTCACCCGCTGGGCCGACGAAGAGTCCTACAGCGCGTGGTGGGAGGGCGCGGGCCGCGCCGGGCACGGCGAGTCGAAGGACGCCTATAGTGAAAAGCCCCGCAAGCCGGTCTCGCAGTCCGCAGACCTGTTGGAATTCGAGGTCGTGCTCGACTCCCTCGAGCAGGACTAACCCAGCTTGCCGCGGCCGAGGCGCAGCAGGATCTGCGCTAGGCCGGGGCCTTCCTCGCCCAGTTCGTCGCGGAACTGGTTGATTATGGCGACCTCGCGTGTGTGCACGAGGCGGGTGCCGCCGGAGCCCATGCGGGTTTTGCCGATGGCGCTGGAGATCTCGCTGCGGCGCTTCACCGCGTCGAGGATCACGCGGTCCAGCCGGTCGATCTCTTTGCGGTACGCCTGAATCTCCGCGTCCGAGAGTGGGTCGTCTGTGCCGGAAGGCATGCGGATTTCAAGCTCGCTCATGGGTGCTCATTATGCCAGTTCGAACACCCGCGCGGGTCGTGTCGGAGGCGTTAGTACAGTTACGGCCATGACTGATCTGACTCTGGGTTTGAATCCGCAGCAGCAGGCCGCCGTCGTCCATGAAGGCAGCCCGCTGCTCATCGTTGCGGGCGCGGGTTCCGGCAAGACCGCGGTGCTCACCCGCCGCATTGCCTACCTGCTGCACAACCGCGGTGTGGCGCCGTGGCAGATCTTGGCCATCACCTTCACCAACAAGGCCGCCGCGGAGATGAAGGAGCGCGTGGGCCAGCTGGTCGGCCCGGAGGCGGAGCGGATGTGGGTGGCCACCTTCCACTCAGTGTGCGTGCGCATCCTGCGCCAGCAGGCCCAGCTGGTGCCGGGGCTGAACACCAACTTCACCATCTACGACTCGGATGATTCGCGCCGCCTTTTGGGCATGATTGCGAAGGACTTCAACCTGGATTTGAAGAAGTTCACGCCCCGCACCCTGGCCAACGGGATCTCGAACCTGAAAAACGAGCTGATTGGCCCGGAGACGGCGCTGGCAAACGCAGAGCGCACCCACAACCCGTTCGAGACCACGGTGGCCAAGGTGTACGTGGAGTACCAGCGCCGCCTGCGCCAGTCCAACGCGCTGGACTTCGACGACCTCATCGGCGAGGTCGTGCGCATCTTCAAGGAGCACCCCCAGGTCACGGACTACTACCGCCGCCGCTTCCGCCACGTGCTGGTGGACGAGTACCAGGACACCAACCACGCCCAGTACGAGCTCATCCACACCCTTGTCGGCGACGGTCCGGATGCGCCGGAGCTGGCGGTGGTGGGCGACTCGGACCAGTCCATTTACGCCTTCCGTGGCGCGACCATCCGCAACATCGAGGAGTTTGAGCGCGACTACCCGAACGCCACCACGATCATGCTGGAGCAGAACTACCGCTCCACGCAGAACATCTTGGGCGCGGCGAACGCGGTGATCGCGCAGAACGAGGGCCGCCGCCCGAAGAAGCTGTGGACGGACCAGGGTTCCGGCGAGAAGATCGTCGGCTACGTCGCGGACAACGAGCACGACGAGGCGCGCTTCATCGCCTCGGAAATTGACTCCCTGGCCGACAGGGGAGTGCCGTACTCGGACATGGCGGTGATGTACCGCACGAACAACGCCTCGCGCGCGCTCGAGGACATCTTCATCCGCTCCGGCATCCCGTACAAGGTCGTCGGCGGCACGCGCTTCTACGAGCGCCGCGAGATCCGGGACATCGTCGCCTACCTCAAGGTCCTGGAGAACCCGGACGACACGGTGAGCATGCGCCGCATCGTCAACGTGCCAAAGCGCGGCATCGGCGACAAGGCGCAATCGATGGTGGCGCTGCACGCAGAAAACAACAACCAAAGCTTCGGGCGCTCGCTTGTCGACGCCACCTCCGGCAACGTCGACATGCTTGCCAAGGCCGCGACCAACTCGATCACGCGCTTTGTGGAGATGATCCGCCAGATCCGCGACGACATGCCGTCGATGCGCAATGAGGCCACGGGCATGCCGGACCTGGGCGCCCTGATCACCCGGGTGTTGGACGACACGGGCTACCGCGCCGAGCTGGAGGCGTCGAACGACCCGCAGGACGGCGCGCGCCTGGACAACCTCAATGAGCTGGTCTCTGTGGCCCGGGAGTTCTCCTCCGAGGCCGCCAACCAGGTGGCGTACATGACCGATGAGGAGCTCAACGAGGTGATGCAGGAAGGCGAGCCCGCGCCGGGGTCCCTGCAGGCCTTTTTGGAGAAGGTTTCTCTGGTGGCTGACGCGGACCAGCTGCCGGAGCACGAGCAGGGCGTGGTCACGCTGATGACGCTGCACACGGCGAAGGGCCTGGAGTTTCCGGTGGTGTTTGTCACCGGCTGGGAGGACGGGCAGTTCCCGCACTTGCGCGCGTTGGGGGATCCGGCGGAGCTCGCCGAGGAGCGCCGCTTGGCGTACGTGGGCATCACCCGCGCCAAGGAGCAGCTCTACCTCACCCGCGCGATTCTGCGCGCCTCCTGGGGCTCACCGGTGACCAACCCTGCCAGCCGCTTCCTCGCAGAGGTCCCGGAGGACCTCCTCGACTGGCGCCGGTTGGAGCCGGAGCGCTCATTCAGTTCTGACGCGTGGGGCGCACCCACTCGCTCCCGCCCGCCGGCCCGGTCCCGCCGGGGCGGGTCCGGGGCCAAGGTGCATAAGAACCTCAACCTGGCAGTGGGCGACCGGGTCAATCACGCCAAGTACGGGCTCGGCACCGTGATGGCGGTTGAGGGCTCAGGCGTGCGGGAGACGGTGACGATTGACTTCGGCTCCTCGGGCACCGTCCGCCTGATGACGATTGGCGGCGTGCCCATGGAAAAGCTCTAACCCGCTAGATCTTGATGCCCTGGGCGGCGAACCACGGCACCGGGTCCACCTGGTTCACGCCATCCGGCTTGATCTCGAAGTGGAGGTGCGGGCCGGTGGACTGGCCCTCGCTGCCGATGGAGGCGATCTTCTGCCCGGCGGAGACGCGCTGGCCCACGGAGACGTCGTAGTGGCGCATGTGGCCGTAGACGGACACCTCGCCGCCGTCGTGCTTGATCACGACCCAGTTGCCGAAGCCGCGTGCCGGGCCCGCGGCAATGACGGTGCCGTCCATGACTGAGTAGATCGGGGTGCCCAGGTTGTTGGCAATGTCGATGCCCTGGTGCACGGTGCCCCAGCGCGGGCCGAAGCCAGAGGTGAAGCGGCCGGAAGCCGGGGTGATCACGGCGCGGCCGTCGGCGGTGCGGCCGCGCTGCGGAGCCACCCAGTCGCTGCCTTTCGCCGGCGCGAACGCGGCGGCGAGCGGAGCCTCGAGTGCGCGCGGATCGTAGACGATCTTGTAGTCGCCCGCGGTAATCGTTGCGCCGCTTTCCTTGATGGCGCCAGCGGCCTTCGCCACTGCGCCCAGGGCCTGGCCCGCGTCGGAGACGGTTGCGCCACCCACAGTGACGGTCAGGGCGGTAGCAGGCGCGGGCGCGAGGGTGAGCGCCATTGCTGCTGCGGCCGAGACGGCTGCGATGCTCGAAGTGAGACGTCGGTTCATGTTTGGGGGATACCTTTTCTAACTCTGTAGAGGGCTAGGCGCGGTCTCGGCCACGCACACAGGCAGAGAATCTAACCGGCGAAATGAGCCCTGGCAATGCTGTGACGTGCACGTTTGTTCGAATTTGGGGGATAACTTAGGCGTCCGTCCAGCTCACCCGGCGTGTTGCTGATGTGAAAATTGTTGCGCGTGGTATTAGAGGTCGGGGGTAGGGCGTTTACCCCCGTCAAAGAGGCTGCGCGCGTCAACTGCGCAAAAACGGGACCTCCCGCGCGTCGAAAAGCGCGGAAGGCCCCGTTGGAAAAGGGCTGAAATGTTTAGAGGCCGATGCCTCGGGCTGCCAGCCACGGAGCCGGATCGGACGGGTTGGCGCCGTCCGGCCAGATCTCAAAGTGGAGGTGGGAGCCGGTGGAGAAGCCCTCGCTGCCCATGCCGGCGATGAGCTGACCGGGCTGCACAACCTCGCCGACGGCGACGTAGAGGGACTGCATGTGGCCGTAAACGGAGATGGAGCCGTCCTCGTGGCGGATACGGATCCAGTTGCCGAAGCCCTGCGCCGGGCCGGAGTCGATCACGGTGCCAGCGGCAACTGCGCGGATCGGGGTGCCCGGGGTGTTGGCGATGTCGACGCCGTTGTGCATCGAGCCCCAGCGCATACCAAAGCCCGAGGTGAAGGCACCCTCGGCCGGCTTAGTAAACAGCGGCGCGCGGGCGGCTTCGTCCAGGCGGGCAACCTCGTCGGAGTGCTGGATAGCCTTGTCCAGCTGCTCGGTGAGGTTCTCCACCGGCTTGTATTCGGCGATGGAGAGGATCTGCGGGGTCTCCTCGGCGGAAGCCTCGTCCACTCCCGGATCGGCGCTCTGGAGCTCGTCGGCGTCTGCGGCGAGCTTGATGTTCTGTCCCTGCTCGGCGTCCTGGTTGCTGGTGAGGGCACCGGCGACCAGGCCGGAGAAACCAGCGGTGGACACAGCGCCAGTGGCTGCTGCGACGACGGCAACGCGCCCCTTGTTGGGGGACTGCTTGCGGTGCTTGCCGCCCTGCTTCTTGGAGTTGAACATGAGCCCTCTTTGAGATCTTCCGTTGGCCATCTCCTCCGCTGTTCACAGCGGAATCGTGACCTTCCTGTTATCTACGAGAGGTTACTGTAACGAATCGGTCTCGTCGGAGCAAGACAGAAGCTGAAATATTTCTTAAATCGTGCTTATTCGGGCGAACGTTACACCCCCGCCGCGTTAGAGATGTGCGCCACGCCGTTGCGTAGCGGCGATGAACCGCCGCATTTCGCCAGGTGACGCCGCCAGGCAGCGGGCCGGGCGGGTGTCACTGTGGTGGGGGTTGTCGCCGGGGTGGCAGAGTAGGACGCGATGAGCACCACACCCAATCAGAGGCCGCGCCAGTCGGATGCGCGCCGTCAGCGTCGCAAAGGCGCAGCCAAGCGGAAGATCACGGGCGTCAAACGCCCGGCTGCGAACGACAAGGTGCCTGCCACCGCCAAAGAGAGGGTGCGCCACTACCTGCCGTACGCGCTCGTGCCGAACCTGGCGCTGGTGCTTGGGCTTGTCGCGCTGTGCTTCGCGGTCATCCTCATCGCCGGCTGGAGCCTCACGTATTTCCCCGGCGCTGTCGGCGAGGCATGGTTCGCTCTCCACGGCGTGCCTTTGCTTATCGACGGCGTCTCGCTCACCGCAATGCCCCTCCTTCCCGCGGTAGGGGTGGCCGCCGTGGTGGCGGTGCAGGTGCGCAAAGCCACCGCGGGCCGTGTCAGCGTGCTGGATTTGCTGACGCTGCTCGGGCTCGCGCTCGGCCTGCCTGTGCTGGTCAGCGCCATCGCGCTGTTCATGGTGTTTGACGCCTCGCACGTGTACCCGGTGGGGATGCCTCCCGTCGTCGCGGCGTTCGTCTACCCGCTGATCGTGCACCTGGTGGGCTTCATCATCGGCGTGCGGCGCGTGGTGTGGCACGCGCTGGCTAAGCGCAGCGGCGTCCCGGCCGAGGCGGTGGACGCGGGGGCGCACGCGGCGAACCTCATTCTCCGCCTGCTCGCCGCAGCCGCGGTGGTCTTCCTCGTCGCCCTCGCCTTCGGTTACGGCCGCGTCGGCGAGCTGATCTCGCAGTTCCCGCAGCTCGGTGTCGGAGGCGGCATCGCCCTGGTGGTGCTGAGCCTGCTGTACCTGCCCAATGCGGCGGTCGCCCAGCTCGCGGTGCTGCTCGGCGGCAGCTTCGAGGCCGCCGGCGCGGGCGTGAGCCTGTTCGCCACCTCCAACGTGGCGTACCCGCCGCTGCCGCTGTTCGCGGCGATCCCGGCGGAAATGCCGCAGTGGGCACCGGTGCTGCTCATTGTGCCGGCGGCGGTGCTTGCGCACGCGTTCGTCGTGAAGCCGCTGAGCCTCGAAGGCGTCGCTGCGGCCGCCACGTGGGCCGCCCTGATGGGAGCGCTGCTGGGGATCTTCTCGGCCGGGGGTGCCGGGGCTTACGGGCTTGTCGGCGCGGATCCGTTCGCGCTCGCATTGTCCCTGTTTATTTGGGTCGCGCTGACGGGCGCGCTTGTGCGCGGCGTGGCGCTGGTGAGGCAACGCGCATCCGCGCGCAGCGGTAGTTAGACTTGGGCTTGTGAGTGACTCTGCGAAATCGGTGGCCGTCCTCGCGTCGGGCACCGGCACCCTGTTGAAAGCGATCATCGACAACCAGGAGAACCGCTACCGCGTCGACCTCGTGGTGGCGGATCAAATTTGTCCGGCACTGCAACGCGCCAAAAATGCCGGCATTCGCACCGCCGTGGTGCCGATGGAAACCAACCGCAACGCCTGGAACGACAAGATGGTGGCCGCTGTGGCCTCCGTCGAGCCGGACTTGGTGGTTTCCGCGGGATTCATGCGGCTGCTCGGCCCGGCGTTTGTCCGGGAGTTCGAGGGGCGCACGATCAACACTCACCCGTCGCTTCTTCCCTCATTCCCGGGCGCGCACGCGGTGCGCGACGCGCTGGAGCACGGCGTGAAAGTCACTGGCTGCACCGTGCACTACGTGGATGCCGGCCTGGACAGCGGCGAGATCATCGCCCAGCGCCCTGTCGAGGTTGAGGCGGGGGACACAGAGTCCGAGCTCCACGAGCGCATCAAGAAGGTGGAGCGCGAGCAGATCGTTCATCTGCTGCACAACGTCGAAATTGTCAATGGAAAGGCTGTCTTCAATGTCTAAGCGGGAAATTAAGCGCGCTCTGATCAGCGTCTACGACAAGACCGGGTTGGAGGAGCTCGCCCGCGCGCTTGGCCAGGCGGGCGTGGAGATCGTCTCCACCGGCTCCACCGCGAAGCGCATCGCTGACGCGGGTGTGGCGGTCACCGAGGTTGCGGACGTGACCGGCTTCCCGGAGGTGCTCGACGGCCGCGTGAAGACGCTGCACCCGCGCGTGCACTCCGGCATCCTCGCGGACCTGCGCAAGGACAGCCACGTGGACCAGCTGCAGGAGCTGGGCATCGAGCCGTTCGATCTCGTCGTGGTCAACCTTTACCCGTTCGAGGAGACCGTCGCGTCCGGCGCCAGCTTCGACGAGTGTGTCGAGCAGATCGACATCGGCGGGCCGTCCATGGTCCGCGCCGCGGCGAAGAACCACCCGTCGGTCGCCGTGGTCACCTCGCCTGCCCGTTACGGCGAAGTCGTCGAGGCCGTCAAGGGCGGCGGCTTCGACCTCGAGCAGCGCAAGCAGCTTGCGCTCGAGGCATTTACGCACACTGCGCTTTACGACGCCGCGGTCTCCTCCTGGCTGTCCAACCAGCTCGGCGCGGACGCCTCCGGCGCCGGCGAAGACACCACCACCCTGCGCTACGGCGAGAACCCGCATCAGGCCGCCCGCCTGGAAAACGAGGGCTGGGGCCTGGCAGCCGCCACCCAGCACGGCGGCAAGGAGATGAGCTACAACAACTACCAGGACGCCGACGCCGCATGGCGCGCCGCCTGGGACCACGAGCGCCCGTGTGTGGCGATCATCAAGCACGCCAACCCTTGCGGCGTGGCCGTGTCCGACACCTCGATCGCGGACGCGCACAAGAAGGCGCATGCCTGCGACCCCGTTTCCGCCTACGGCGGCGTGATCGCCTGCAACCGCGAGGTCACCCTGGAGCTGGCGGAGCAGATCAAGCCGATCTTCACCGAGGTTGTCGTCGCACCGTCCTACGCCGCGGACGCGCTCGAGCTGCTGCAGACGAAGAAGAACCTGCGCATCCTCGAGGTTGAGCCGAAGCAGCAGGACGAGGAGCGCAAGCAGATCGCCGGCGGCTGGCTCGTGCAGGAGCGCGACCGCTTCCAGGCCGAGGGCGACACCGCCGCCAACTGGACCCTGGCTGCGGGCGAGGCGGCCGACGAGCAGACTCTTGCCGACCTCGAATTCGCCTGGCGCGCAGTGCGCTGCGTGAAGTCGAATGCAATTCTGATCGCGGCCGAGGGGGCGTCGGTAGGCATTGGCATGGGCCAGGTCAACCGTGTGGACTCCGCGAAGCTCGCCGTGGACCGCGCCAACACCCTCGACGAGGGGCGTAACCGCACCAATGGCGCCGTGGCCGCCTCCGACGCGTTCTTCCCGTTCGCTGACGGGTTCCAGCTGCTGGCTGATTCCGGTGTGAAGGCCGTGGTGCAGCCCGGCGGCTCCATCCGCGACGAGGAGGTCATCGCCGCCGCTGAAGCCGCCGGTGTGACCATGTACCTGACCGGCACCCGCCACTTCGCCCACTAGAAAGACCGTTTCCCGTGCCCTCCAAAGTTGCAGCCCTGGCCCTGACCGCGGGCCTGGCATTCCCCATGTCGTCGGTGCCGACTTACACGGCGATCGACCAGATTCCCGTGATCGGCCAGCCAATCGTGCAGGCCTACAACCAGCTGCCGCCGCAGGTGAAAAACGCGATCCGCCTGCCGCTGCCGCTGACCACCCCGAAGCCCGGCAAGGCGCAGCACGTCGCGCCCGCAGTGGACGTCCAGGCGCAGCTGGACCGCCTTGTGGCGGACGTGGTGGGACGCCACGGCGGCCGCGCCACCGTGGCGGTGGGCAGCTTCACCGCCGGCGACAACCGGCCCGAGCCCGCGTTTTCCACGATGAAGGTGCCGCTGGCCATCGCCGCGCTGCGCCAGAGCCAGGCGTTCTACCCGGACGCTGAGGCCGCCGTGACCCGCTCCGACAACCCCGCCGCGCACCACATGTTCGGCCAGGTGCCTGCCGCTGGCTACGAGGGCGTGATCCGCGAAGCGGGCGCGCGCACGACCACCCCGGCCGGCTACCAAATGGGCACGCTGTGGACCACCAGCGACCAGGCCGAGTTCGCCTCGGGCTTGCGCTGCGTTGCGGGCCACGAGCCGGTGCTGGACATGATGGGACGCATCGTGGACTACCAGCACTGGGGCCTGGGCCGCATCGGCGGCGCCCGCTACAAGGGCGGCTGGAACTACCACGAAGGCGGGCACCTGGCCCGCCAGTTCGGCCTCATCCCGGGCCCGAACGGCGACATCGCCGTGGCAATCACCGCCCACAGCCCGAAGGGCCACGAGGGCAGCTTCGCCATGCTGAACGAGCTCGCGGACGGGCTCAACGCCATGCGCGGCGACCTGCCCACGTCGCGTTGTTAGGGGGTTGCCATGAATAACCAAGGCTCCAGCCAATGGAATCCGGACCAGACGTACTCCACGGATCCTGATATCGGACAAACCCAGCAGTTCGGCGCCGTGACGCAGCAGCAGTACGGACAGCCCGACGAGTACGCCCCCAGCTACCAGCAGCCGGAGAAGCGCGGCGGCCCGAGCCCGTGGCTCTACGTTTTGGGCGCGCTGCTGCTCGCCGCGCTTGTCGGCGTGTTGGCGTTCATGGGCGGCTCTGGTGCGTTTAACCGCTCCAGCGAGCCGGTGACGAGCACGGTGGTTGAGACTCGCACGCTGCCGAGGTCGGAGGCGCCCGAACAGCCCAGCAAGGAGCCAGCGAAGCGAACGTACTCGAACTACGCCCCGGACACGGACGTGACCACAGCAGGTTTCGCCACCAACGTTTACGAGGCGTTCCAGGAGTCCTACGGTCGCACTGGCACGGCAGATATGACGGTGTCGGTTTACAGCCCGGCCACCGGCATCACCTACCGCATGACCTGCTCTGGCGGGGAGACGGTGTACTGCACCGGCGGCAAGAACGCCCGGGTCAAGATTTGGTAGCTCGCCGGCGTCTCGGACTCGCCGCAGCCGGCGCACTGTTCTTGTCCGCCTGTTCCGGCGGCCAAGAAACCGTGGTCGTCACCTCAACCGTTACGGAGGCGCCACCGCCGGCCCCCGATGAGCAATTGCCTCTCGACGCCACCGTCGCCCACGTCGAATCCTCCTACGGCGGCCAGCTGGGCGTTGCCACAGTAGGAAAGGAAGGGCCGGAATCGGCAGGTTTTACCGACCCGAGCCCCGCCTGGTCCACCATCAAGGTGCCCATCGCCGTGGCAGCTTTGCGCACCAACCCCGGACTCGAGCCAGACGCCCGTGCTGCGGTGAGTGCGTCCGACAACGCGGCGGCGCAGAGCCTCTTTGACGCCGTCGGATCAGAGGCCGTGAACTCGGTGCTCGCACAGGCGGGGATTGCTGCGCAGGTGAACACAGAACCGCTCCGCCCAGAGTTTTCCACGTTCGGGCAGACGCACCTCAGCGTGGCCGACGAAGCCGTGCTAGCGGACAAGCTCGCCTGTGCGGAAGGCGCCGAACCGGTGCTAGCGCTCATGGGGCAGGTGGAGCCTTCGCAGGCGTACGGACTGGGGACGGTCGGGGCGCTGTTCAAGGGCGGGTGGGGGCCGGACACCACCGGCGCATACCAGGTTCGGCAGTTCGGCCTCGTCCCGCGCGGCGACGGCACGTGGGCACCGGTCGCGCTCACGGCGTTGCCTGCGGACGGAACCTACGAGACGGGCCAGGCCATGCTCACCCTTGCCGCGGAAATACTCGCCAAGGATCTCGCGCAGCTACCGGCTGCGATTTGCCAGCCCTAGTTTTCTTCGTCCTTGCGGGAGACCAGGTCCACCAGCTCGAGCATGCGCTCTGTGCGGCGCTCCGGCAGATCCGTGTGGAGCACATCCAGCACGGCGTCGGCGATGGTGACGGCGGGGGCGGGCAGGGCATCGTCGACAAGCGGGTAGGGCGCGGTGCCTGTGTTGTCGCGCATCTCGATGGCCGCGAGCGTCATGTGGAACGGAAGGTCGATGCGCGGGTCGTCGTCGCCGACGATCTGCCCCGACAGCTTACGGAAGATTCCCTCCAGCTCCTGGCGCGCCTCGTGGTACTCCGCGAACTCCTCGGACAAAAGCACAGGCAGCTGGTAGAGCCTGCCGATGTTCCAATTCGAGGACAGCAGGATGCGCGACTCAGCGGCCACGAGCGCCCACAGCTTCACCGCCGCCGACTCGTCGGTCTTGGCCAGATCCGACGCGCGCGCCAGTGCCGGCTGGATCGTGCCCATCAGCAGCGTGAGAAAGATGTCGCGCTTGGACGGGAAGTGGTAGTACAGCGAGGCTTGGCGCATGCCCACCGCGTCCGCGATGTCGTGGGTGGAGGTGGTGGCGAAACCTTTGCGGGTGAACAGTTCGGAGGCGGCGTCGAGGATCTCCTCGCGCGCGGTGGCGCCTCTGCGGCGGGGGCTTTGCTTGCGTGGCCGTCCGACCGGTTTCGCCATGCCTTCCGTCCTTCCGTCATAGCTCGCTATTTATGGTTGCGCGGGACAACTATAGACGAAAAGCACCCGCTCTCGACCCTCCGGGGAGGGGAGTGCGGGTGCATGAAAGAGCCGAAGACTCTACGCTGTCATCGTCAACCGGCTAATTAGCGGGTGGTGAACGGCAGAAGAGCCATCTCGCGCGCGTTCTTCACAGCGGTAGCGACCTGGCGCTGCTGCTGCGGGGTCAGACCCGTGACGCGACGGGAACGGATCTTGTGGCGGTCGGAGATGAACAGACGCAGGGTCTCAACATCCTTGTAGTCGACCGACTCGATGCCCTTCGCCTTCAGCGGGTTCTTCTTCGGGCGGCGGGACTGCTCAATGCGCGGCTTACGCGAATTGTTGCGCTTCATAATGTGAGTCCTCCTTACCACGAAGACTTACGGACGCCAGGCAGCTCACCGCGGTGAGCCATCTCGCGCATACGGACACGGGAAACACCGAACTTGCGGAGGTAGCCACGGGGGCGACCGTCACGCGAGTCACGGTTGCGCACGCGAGCCGGGGAGGCGTCGCGCGGCTGACGGTTGAGCTCGAACTGGGCCTCAAGACGGTCCTCGTCAGAGGTTTCCGGGTTCTTGATGATGGCCTTGAGCTCCTGACGACGCTCCGCGTAGCGGGCGACGATCTCTTTACGCTGCTCGTTCTTAGCGATCTTGGACTTCTTCGCCATGGATTATCGCTCCTCGCGGAATTCGACGTGCTTGCGAACAACCGGGTCGTACTTCTTCAGCGTGATGCGGTCCGGGTTGTTGCGCTTGTTCTTGCGGGTCACATAGGTGAAACCGGTGCCCGCAGTGGACTTGAGCTTGATGATCGGGCGGATATCGTTACGTGCCATTAGATCTTCTCACCTCGTGCGCGGATCTGGGCGACGACGGACTCGATGCCGTCACGGTCGATGATCTTCAGACCCTTGGTGGAGACGTTCAGGGTGATGGTACGGCCCTCGGAGGGCAGGTAGAACCGGCGCTTCTGCACGTTGGGGTTCCAACGGCGCGAGTGGCGGCGGTGCGAGTGCGAGACGGTCTTGCCGAACGACGGCTTACGTCCCGTGACCTGGCAATGTGCCGACATGGGTTAGCTTCCTTACTCTTCTTGCCGCCCACGACACGATCGCTATGTGAGGTAAAGCGCCAGGTGAGAAGCGGAGTGAGGGTCCGCGACCAGCGCAAGTGCAATCGGTTGACGCAGGCGTAAACGTGTACTTCGACAACAGCGAGAGACAACCATACCGTCTCAGTCCTCTATCTCATAATCGCGTTTGGCTGGTCTTTCTCTAGCCTGCCGCCAGCAATGCAGCGGTGGCGGCCGACACCGCCACAGGGGCAAGTACTGCGCCCCACAGAATGAAGTGGCTCCAGGGCACCGCGGCCCCTGCCCGCTTCAGCTGATCCGCCCAGAGCAAGGTGGCTAGCGACGCCCAAGGTGTCACCAGCGGGCCGGCATTGACACCGATAAGTAGGGCCATCACACCGGCAGGGCCGCCCGCCGCGGGCTCGAGCGCGAGAAATGCCGGCAGGTTGTTGATGCCGTTGGCCGCAAGAGCGCCCGCCGCTGCGATGGCGCCGGGGTGCGCGCCGTCGAGAAGGCCCACCGCAGCGGCAACGGCATCGACGTGGAGGGCCAACGACGCCGCGGCTGAGAGTGTGGCCGCGAGGAGCAGAGCGTGCCACGGGATCAGCGAAGCGGCACCTGCCTTGCGGCCGTTCGTACCCACCGCGAACCACATCGCAACAGCGGCGAGGCTGCCGGTGAGCCAATAAGGAACCGGGCTCAGCAGCGCGGCGACGGTGAAGCCGAGGACGACCAGCGCCGGCGTCGGTCGCGCAACCGCCGTCGGTGCATCGTTGGGAGCGGAGCTGGCGCCACGGTAAATAAGGCGGGCGCTGTATGCGGCAGCAACGGCAACCGCGATCGCCGCGGCGGCGGGCGCGGCGGCCGCACGGATGTAGTCGTGGTTGGAGCTGAATGCGCCGCCGCTGAGCGCCAGGAGGTTAGTCAGGTTCGACACAGGCAGCGGCATGGAGGCGAGGTTGGCAATCCAGACGACCGACAACGCCACCGCGGGCTGCGGAAGCCGGAAGCGGGACGCCAGCTGCACGGCGAGCGGGGTGAGCATTATGGCCGTGGTGTCGAGGGAGAAGAACACTGTAGAGGCCACCGCGAGTGCCAAGAATCCTGCGAACACGAACTCGCGGCTGCTCGTGCCGCGTTCGAGCGCTGATACGAGCCACTCGAAGATTTGGACGCGTGAGGCCAGGTTCACCACGGCAGACATGCCAGCGGCGAACGTCAGTACAGGTATCAGGCGTGCAGCGAGTGCGACAGCGTCGGCTGAGCTGGCGGCAGTGAGGCCGGCAAACGCCGCAATCGCGGCGGCGGGTAAAAGGAATCGTTGGTGTGGCATGGGGAGGGGGACCGGAGGGGCGTCGATAGGCAAAGTGCGCAATTAGGTAAACGCGCACGTGAACTGTAAGATACTGCGGGTTATCCGGCGACCGTCGGATGAAAAGACCATTTCGCACCCAACTCGGGCACGATCCGCGGGACTTCGCGGAACCGACCCGTAGTTCAATCCTGAGGGAGACGAATCTAATGAAGAAGGATATTCACCCGGATTACCACCCGGTGATTTTCCAGGACGCAAACACGGGCCACAAGTTCCTGACGCGCTCCACCCTGACCTCCGCACGCACTGAGCAGTGGGAAGACGGCAACGAGTACCCGCTCGTGGTCGTGGACGTCACCGCCGAGTCCCACCCGTTCTGGACCGGCGCGCAGCGTCTCATGGACACCGCCGGCCGCGTGGAGAAGTTCAACCAGCGTTTCGGCGGCATGGCCCGCCGCAAGAAGAAGGCCAACTAGAGGGGATAAAGGAGACTCGTCATGGCAACACCGAAGTTCAAGAAGTCCCGCGCGAACACGCGCATGCGTCGTTCCCAGTGGAAGGCCGACAACGCCGACCTGCAGACCGTCAAGGTCGACGGCCAGGAGGTGCGCATCCCGCGCCGCCTGATCAAGGCCGCTCAGGCTGGTCTGATCGACGTCGAGCAGTTCTAAGCTTTTAAGGGTCGTATTAGACCCGTTGAACTAACCGGGATCCCCAGGTGGGACCCGGTTTTTTCAGCTCAATTCAACTCTGAGTAGAAAATAAGTCATAATAATCCTATGAAGATTCTCGTAGCCGACGACGAGCAGGCTGTCCGCGAGTCGCTCCGACGCTCGCTCCGCTTCAACGGATACGACGTGGTGCTCGCCGTAGACGGCGAAGACGCGCTCGACCAGATCCGCATTGAGCAGCCAGACCTGACCATCCTCGACCTCATGATGCCCAAGCTCGACGGCCTGGGTGTCTGCCGTACCCTGCGCTCCTCCGGGTACGACGGGCCGATCCTCATGCTCACGGCTCGCGACGGTGTGTCCGACCGCGTGGCCGGCCTGGATGCGGGCGCGGACGACTACCTGCCCAAGCCCTTCGCCCTGGAGGAGCTGCTGGCGCGCGTGGGGTCGCTGCTGCGCCGCACCCGCTCCGAAGCACGCAAGGCGGCGGAGAAGGACCAGACCCGCCTGCAGTTCGAGGACCTGGTCATGGACACCTCCACCCGCGACGTCACCCGTGCAGGCCGCGCCATCTCGCTGACCCGCACCGAGTTTGCGCTGCTGCACCTGCTGCTGCAGAACCCGCGCCATGTGCTTGCCCGCCAGACCATCCTGGAAGAAGTGTGGGGCTACGACTTCCCGACGTCTGGCAACGCGCTCGAGGTCTACATCGGCTACCTGCGTCGCAAGACTGAAGCAGGCGGCGAATCGCGCCTGATCCACACCGTCCGCGGCGTCGGCTACGTGCTGCGGGAGACCGCTCCGTGATCTTGCGGCGCTTCACAGGCGAAGCTGAGCCGCAGGGGCAGGCTGGCACAGGCCGGTCCCTGCGCAACAGCTTGGCCGTACTCGCCGGCGGCATCGTCGCCGTGGTCATTCTGCTGACCGCGCTGTTTACCTACCGGCTTTCAGAAACGACTCGTCTGACCGTCATGGACGACGACCTGCGCACCCGCAGCTACGGCGTGTCGCTGCAGCTGAAGGACCTGGATTCGGACGACCGGGAGGGCTTTGAAAAGGCCCTCGCCGAGTTTCGCCGCGCAACCCCGTGGGCGAAAGTCTCGGCCGCGCCCGCTGGTTCCAACGTGTTCTACGGCGACCCGGTGCCGGTGGCGGGGCCGTACGCGGCGACGTCGTCAGGCGACATGCTCTCCCAGCACACCGTGGCAGGGGAGCGCGTGGTGGTGCGCCGCAGCACCTCCGGTGTCACCGTGGCCATGTCGCAGCCGCTGGACGTGTTCAGCATTGTCTCCGGCAGCTGGGGTGCAGCCGCGCTGGTGATTGCGGGTACCGGGGGTTTGCTCGCCTGGATCGCGGGCGCGGCGATTTCCGCCGTCGGCCTCCGCCCCGTGCGCAGACTGCACAGGGCTATCGACGCCGTGAACGAGTCCGACCAGCTCACCGAGCTCCCCGTCGACGGCAACGACGAGTTCGCTGAAATCACCACCTCCGTGAACAAGATGATCTCCACGCTGGAGGACTCCAAGACGCGCCAGGCGCAGCTTGTGGCGGACGCGGGCCACGAGCTGAAAACCCCGCTGACCTCGATGCGCACCAACATCGAGCTGTTGATGATGCTGTACAACTCCGGCCAGCAGGACCAGATCTCCGAGCAGGACCGCAAGGACCTCGAGCGCGACGTGATGGCGCAGATGGAGGAAATGTCCATCCTCATCGGCGACCTGGTCAACCTGGCGCGCGACGAAGCGCAGCAAGGTGCCGAGCCTGAGGACTTCCGTCTGGACGAAGTGCTGGAGGAAGCGCTCGACCGTGTGCGCCGCCGCCGCCCGGACCTGGCGTTCCAATTCGAGGCGGACCCGTGGGTCATCACCGGCGACCGGTTCGCCATGGGGCGCGCACCGATCAACCTCATCGACAACGCCGCGAAGTGGTCGCCGCAGGGCGGCACCGTGCGTGTGTCGCTGAAGGCGGCGAAGCGCAACGCGGTGCTCATCGTGGACGATTCCGGCCCCGGCATTCCGGCGGACCAGCGCGAGAAGGTGTTCGAGCGCTTCTACCGCGCGCCCGAGTCCCGGTCGATGCCGGGCTCCGGCCTGGGCCTGGCCATTGTGAAGCAGGTCTTCGACCGCCACAACGCGACCATCGTGGCGGAAGAATCCGATGACGGCGGCGCGCGCTTTCGCGTGGTGTTTCCGGGACGCCCGCCGGAGGTGGACGGCGCGGATGTGCAGGAGGCTCCCGCGGAGACCACCGCACGCGTGATCCCGCGCAAGAGCTACAGCTAGACCCGCAGGCCAGCGCACACAGCAATCGTCCAGCAAACATTGCGAATTACAGTGCATGCCCTCAAGACCTGCCACAGGACGGCGGTGCATAATAACCCCTCATGAGTGAACTGAACTATCCGGGAGACACCGCAAGTTTCCCGGCAAACAACGGTGTCTACCAGGTGCAACCGCAGCCCCAGGGGCAGCAGGAGCGTCGCGGTAAAGGCATCGGCGCGGCGTTCGCCGTCGCGCTGACAACTGCGCTGGTCGCCGGCGGTGGCGCCGGGTACCTCGCCGGGTCATCCCAGTCCGACAACGCGGCGGAAACGGCGGCGTCGAATTCGCCGTCCAGCAGCGTGTCGTCTGCAAGCGATTCGCAGGGC
Source organism: Corynebacterium sp. ACRQP (assembly GCF_022345915.1). NCBI lineage: Bacteria > Bacillati > Actinomycetota > Actinomycetes > Mycobacteriales > Corynebacteriaceae > Corynebacterium > Corynebacterium sp. ACRQP. The sequence goes on from NZ_JAKRMZ010000023.1 coordinate 36,649, forward strand.
GAGCTGCGCAACCCGACCGTCGCGGACCCGGCCGAGGCGCCCGAGGGCTCCGTGGAGCAAGTGGCGGCCGCGGTGCTGCCTGCGGTGGTCTCCATTGAGGTGGACACGCCCCGCGGCAGTGCGGAAGGCTCCGGCTCCATCATCTCCGCGGACGGCTACGTGCTGACAAACCACCACGTCATTGCCGGCGCGGAAACGCCAGGTTCGGAGGTGCAGGTCACGCTTAACGACGGCTCACGCCACAGCGCACAGTTTGTCGCCTCCGACGTCAACACCGATGTCGGCGTGCTGAAGATCGACGATGTGCACGACCTGCCGGTGATGCAGTTCGGCAACTCCGACGAGCTGCGCGTGGGCCAGGAGGTCGTCGCGGTGGGCTCCCCGCTGGGGCTGTCCGCGACGGTGACCAGCGGCATCGTCTCCGCGCTGAACCGGCCGGTGCGCGCTTCCCAGGGCGGCGGCGAGAGCTCGCTCATGGACGGCATCCAGACCGACGCGGCGATCAACCCCGGCAACTCCGGCGGGCCCCTGGTGGACCGCAACGGCAAACTCATCGGCATGAACTCCGCTATCGCTTCGCTGTCCTCGGGCGGCATGAGCCAAGGTGGCCAGGGCGGCTCCATCGGCCTCGGCTTCGCCATCCCGTCGAACTTTGCCAAGCGCGTCGCTGACCAGCTCATTGAAAAGGGCGAGGCCACGCAGCCGATGCTCGGCGTGCGCGTGAGCGTCATGCAGAGCCTCAGCGGCGGCGCCGTGGTGGCGGGGGTGGAGCCGGACAGCCCCGGCGAGAAGGCCGGCCTGAAGCCGGGCGATGTGATCACCCGCCTCAACGACCGGCCCATCGACTCTGCTGACGCCCTCATCGCCGCGACGCGCTCCAAAGCGTTTGGAGAGACGGTGACGCTGCAGGTGCAGCGGGAGGGGGAGTCTGAGTCGGTTCCGGTAGAGGTGACCTTGAGTTCCGAGTAACTTCTAATCTGTCCAATTCGCCCCGTTTTGTGCCAAGGGAGTCTGACCACGATGCCGGAACTGTTTGACGCGCTCGACATCACCGAGCCGGACGATGCGACGCTGCGCGCCTCAGAGCTGGAGAGCGACTCCCCGACGTCGCCCTGCGCGATCGTCGTGCTGGTGGGCGACCGCCGCTACGACGCGCCGGGCGACAACACCGACGAGATGGTGGTGGAGCTGCTCCGCGAGGTCGGCTACCAGGTCGACGGCGTGGTGCGCGTGAAGTCGAAGAAGTCCGAGATCCGCAAGGCCATTGAGACCGGCGTTGTCGGCGGCGTGGACCTCGTGCTCACCCTCGGCGGCACCGGCGTGGGCCCGCGCGACAAGACCCCGGAGGCGACCCGCGCGGTCATCGACAAGGTGGTGCCGGGCGTCAGCCAGGCCCTCCGCGCGTCCGGCCAAGCGTGCGGTGCCGTGGACGCGTGCACCTCGCGCGGCATCTGCGGCGTGTCCGGCTCCACTGTCGTGGTGAACCTCGCGTCGTCGCGCCAGGCGATCCGCGACGGCGTATCCACGGCCGCTCCGCTCGTGCGCCACCTCATCGACGAGCTGAACCAGCACTCGGTCTAGGCCAGGGCAGAGGGTTTCATGGAGCGCAAGCGAAGGCGCGCTGTACGCAAGGCGGACGTGGACTACGACCGCTCCGCGGACGCCGCCCCGAATACGCAGGCAAACGAAAACCCGGCTCTGGACGCTGAGCGCGAGGTGCTGCTCGGCGAGGAAGAGCCGGGTTTGACTGGCCGCGATTTCTATGAGGCGGAGCGGCCGCCGCACTACGGGGACTAGCTTTCAGCCAGCCCCGTTCAAGGACGAACTAGTTCAGCGGCTTGTGCACGTTGTTCGGGTTCTGGCCTGCGAGCAGGTCGCGGATCTCCGTGAGCAGCTCGGTGTCGGTCGGCTCCGGCTCGTCCGGGTCGATGCCCTTGCGGCGCTTCTGAGCCTCGTCCAGCTTGTTCATCGGAGCAACGAGCAGGAAGTAGATCACTGCGGCGATGAGCAGGAAGTTGATGATGGCGGTGAGAACGGCACCGAAGTTGACGAAGGTCGCCTCCTTGCCCTCCCGGACGAAGAAGCCCAGGCCGGCATCGGAGTAGTCCACGCCACCCAGGGCAGCGAGGAGGGGGTTGATGATCGAGTCGGAGAACGCGGTGACAACTGCGGTGAATGCCGCACCAATGACAACGCCGACGGCAAGCTCGATGACGTTGCCGCGCATGATGAAATCTTTAAATCCTTGAAGCATGGTTGGGGATATTAAACTGACGTTGACGGTTGCTCAACACGAGAGTCAGCGGTTCTGACAGTGAGGCCGCCGCCACTGCCGCGGCCTCACCCTGCCTGAGCAGCACCAACACCGCGTCGCCTTCCCCAGATGTGACGACAATCCCATTTTGGGCAACCACACGGGGCCCTTGGCCCACAACGTCAACAACAGTCCCGTGGTGGAGCATAGGCAAGATGTCCGGTTCCGCCAGGGGGACCGGCACCATTGAAAACTCCTCGCCGTCCGGCATGTCCTGGGTGAGCAGCTCCGCCAGATCCGGCCCGACCAGGCGCGTGGCCGTGACCACCTCGCCGCGGGAGGCGGCCGCCGCGAGCAGCTGCCCCTCGGCCAGCGCCGCATCATCCAGCGCGTTGTCGGGCACCGACTCCGCCGGCAGCCGGCGCAGCTCCACATCGTCCGAGGTAAGCACTGTGCCGGGGGCAACATCGCGGGCGAAGGTCAGAGCGGGCGGGTCGGACCGTGAGGCGTCGATAAGCACATGCAACACAGCGGCGACGACGAGGAACACGGCTACCGCCCTGCGGATGATCACGGAGCGGCGGTAGCCGGGGGAGCGGAGGTTGTTCAGGCGCGCGGAGATGTCCATAGGAATAGGACGGTGAAAGCGGCGTCCCGGTTCCCTAGATGCGGAAGAAACCTTCCGGGGTGATCACCGCGTCCACCGCCTGATCGTGCGCGTCGTGCGGCACGGCGTCCACGACCTCCCAGTCGTAGACCACCGCGGCGACGGGAACATCCAGGCCCGCAAGCGCGCGGTCGTAGTAGCCGGCACCCTTGCCAAGGCGCATACCTTGCCTATCGACGGCTAACGCCGGGGCCACCACCAGTCCGCAGGAGCGCAGCACGTTTGAGGTGAAGCTCGGGCCTTCCGGCTCAGTGATGTCCAACGCGCCGGCCGCATCTTTGGTCCCGTGCTGCGCCCAGGCGAGCACCCCGTCCGGCTGGGAAATCGGCAGAAACAGCGTCCGTGCCGCGGCGGCGAGCCGTGCTGCGAAATCCGCCGGGCCAGGCTCCGAGCTAAGTGGGTTGTAGGCGGCGATGTTGGTACCGCGTGCGCCGAAGTCGTCGACGCACGCCAAGGTTGCCGCCACAAGCGCCTGGTCGAGCTCGCGCTTTCGCTCGCTGCCGCGCAGGTCGCGCCGGGCGGCCACGTGCGCGGCGCGCATCGCAGCCTTCGGGGGAGGGGTGTTTGTGTTCGTGTGCATACTCCTGGCTTCTTCCGGGTCGCAGCCCGGTTGTGAGGGGTGGGGGCTGTAGGCTTTGCGTTTATGCAGAATTCTACTGACCGACCCGTTGATGCTGCGCGCGCTTCGGTGAAGACTGTTGTGGTGCCGGCTGCGGGTATGGGGACGCGTTTTTTGCCGGCGACGAAGACGGTGCCGAAGGAGCTTCTGCCGGTGGTGGATACCCCGGGCATTGAGCTGATTGCTGAGGAGGCAGCGGCTTGTGGGGCGCAGCGCCTGGCCGTGGTGGTCGCACCGAATAAGGAAGAGATCATGCGCCACTTCGGCGAGTTTTCGGACTTGCAGGAGCTGATGGTCGCCCGCGGCAAGGACGCGCAGGCGGAAAAGGTCGCGCGCGCCAACGGTCTGATTGAGGCTGTGGCGGTTACCCAGGATGAACCGCTCGGGCTTGGCCACGCTGTCGGCTGCGCGGAGGAAGCGTTGGACGACGACGAGGATGCGGTTGCTGTGATGCTGCCGGATGACCTGGTGTTGCCGGCGGGCGTGATGGAGAAGATGGTCGCGGTGCGCAATGAACTCGGTGGTTCGGTGCTGTGCGCGTTTAACGTCTCGCGTGAGGAGGTGTTCAACTACGGCGTGTTCGACGTCGAGGATGCCCAGGCCGAAATTGACGGCGTTGAGGTGTTGAAGGTGCGCGGCATGGTGGAAAAGCCTGCTGTGGAGGATGCGCCGTCGACGCTTGTGGCTACCGGCCGCTACCTGTTGGACCGCGGGATTTTTGATGCGCTGCGCCGCATCACACCGGGTAAGGGCGGCGAGTTGCAGCTGACGGATGCGATTGAGTTGATGATCTCTGAGGGCCACCCGGTGCATGTGGTGGTGCATGAGGGCAAGCGGCACGACCTTGGTAACCCGGGCGGTTACATCCCGGCGAATGTGGATTTCGGTCTGCGGGACGAAAAGTACGGCCCGGCGCTGTATACCGCGGTGAAGAAGATCATCGCAGACTTCGAGGCAGAACACCCCGAGGTTGTCGCAAAGGCGCAGGACAACGCGTAAACGAAAGGGGCACGGGCCATGCGCAGCGTAGAGGACCAGCTTGCCGCTGTAGTAGAAGCGGCTGCCGCCCCCGAGCCGATCCGGGTGGCGCTGACGGACGCGCTCGGCCTGATGTGCGCCGAAGAGGTCACCTCCACCACGCAGGTCCCCGGGTTCCCCCAGGCAGCGGTGGACGGCTTCGCCGTGCGCGCGGTAGACGTGGGCGGCGCCGCCGGGCTGCGCAGGCCCGAGCGCCGCGACCGTGACCAAGATGAAGCCGGCGACGGCGAAGAAGCCCCCGCGGCGCCGCAGCCGAACCGCGAGCGCGCCCTTCCCGTCGTGGGCGAGGTGCCCGCCGGCTCCCAGAAGCCGCTGCGCCTGCAGCCGCGCCAGGCGGTCCGCGTCGCCACCGGCGCCCCGCTGCCCACACTCGCGGACGCGGTGCTGCCGCTGGAGTGGACGGACCGCGGACGCAAACGCGTCACCCCGCAACGCCCCGTGCGCACCGGTGATTTCGTGCGCCGGCCTGGCGACGACATCCAGCCCGGCGACATCGCCGTGCGCCAGGGCGCGGTGCTCGGCCCCGCCCAGATCGGCCTCGCCGCCGCCGCGGGCCGCGACAAGTTACTGGTGTACCCGCGCCCGCGTGTGACGGTGATGAGTTACGGCCTGGAACTGGTGGACTTGGACCGCCGGCCGGGCCTGGGGCAGGTCTTCGACATCGCCTCCTACGTCGTGGCCGCGGCCGCCAAAGAGGCGGGCGCGGACGTGCACCGCGCCGGCATCATCAACGCCGAGCCGCGCCGCATGCGCGAGATCGTGGCGGGACACATCGCCAAAAGCGAATTCGTCGTCATCACAGGCGCCGTTGGCGGCTCCGGTGCGGCCCCCATCCAGGAGATCTTGCGCGAGCTCGGCCAGGTGGACACCACCCGCGTGGCCATGCACCCCGGCTCCGTGCAGGGCTTCGGCCTGATGGGTGAGGAGCGCGTCCCGGCGTTTCTCCTGCCGTCCAACCCGGTGAGCGCGCTGGTGATCGCGGAGACGTTCATCCGCCCCGCCATCCGCAGCTCCCTGGGCAAGACCGCGGTGACGCGCCGCACCGTCAAGGCCCGCTCCTTGCGCGAGCTCAGCTCCATTCCTGGCCGCCGCGGCTACATCCGCGCCCGCCTCATGCGCGACGCGGACACCGGCGACTACCTGGTCGAACCGCTGTCCGCACTGGAAGCCGGCCCCGCCCACCTGCTGGCCGGCTTCGCTGAGGCCAACGCCATGATCCACCTGCCGGAAGACGCCGTGGACGTGCGCCCCGGCGACATCGTGGACGTCGAGTTCCTCCGCCAGCGCAGCTAGGCTCAGCCATGTTCGCGATGTTCCGCCAGCCCACCCCGGGCTGGCCAGAGTCCACGCCGACCGCGACGCTTCCCGACGGCACATCCGTCCGCCTCCGACCCCTCACTTCCCGCGATGGAAAGGACTGGTCGGGCACGAGAAACGTCGATAAGCAATGGCTCCAACCGGTCGAGCCCACGGTGGAGGGCAGCTGGGAGGACGCGCACTCACACGCGGCGTGGCGCAACACCTGGCTGAACCTGAAGCGGCTGGCCAACCAGGGCACCGTGGTGCCGCTGGTCATCGAGGTCGACGGCGGCTTCGCAGGGCAGGTCACCCTGGGCAACATCCAGCACGGCATCGTCTCCGAATGCTGGGTGGGCTACTGGGTGCACTCGCCGTTCATGGGCCGCGGGGTGGCCACCGCCGCGTGCGCGTTGGGTGTGGACCACGCGTTTTCCCGCGTCGGACTGCACCGCGTGACCGCCACCTACCTGCCACACAACCCCGCCTCCGGGCAGGTGCTCAAGCTCAACGGCTTCCGCGAGGAGGGCTACCTGCGGCGCAACCTGCACATCGACGGGCAGTGGCGCGACCACCACTTCGTGGCCTTGAATGCCGATGATTTCCCCACCACAGCCGTGCAGCGCCTGCGCGAGACCGGCCGGGTGCGCTAGAGGGCGAAAAACAGCTGCGCCTCACCGGCGCGCCGACCCGTCCGCCTGCGCAAGTGCCGATACCGTGGACTTCTGACTTTAAGGGTGCAACTGACGCGGAAAGGTGGCATCGCCCATGGGCAGCCCGAGCTTAATGATCATCTTGATCCTGGTGGTGTGGATCATCGTCCTCGCACCGTTGATGATCGGCAACAACAAGCCGATCCGCCGCTCCGGCGACGGCTACGACGAAACGCGCGTGCTGCACGAGGGCGGCACCGCGCCGATGGCTGAGCGCCGCCGCCCGAAGCTCACCGCCGCCGACATCCACCGCCACAGCGAGGACACCGACTACGAGGTTGTGGAGGCGACGGATGCCGAGGAGCAAGTGCTTATCGACGACGCTCCCGCCCTGCGCACCCTCTTCCGCCGCCCGGGTGCTGAGGAGGATGCCGCTGCGGCCGACCACATCGACGGCGAAGTGATCGAGCACATCGAAGACGAGGCTGAGACGGCCGAAGCTGAGGCCGAGCCTGAGCTGGACAACGCCGAGGGCGGCTCCACCTCTGTAAAGATCCTCGCCGCGGAGGATGCCGCGGAGGACGATGCTGAGGACGCTGTGGCTGAAGCAGAGGCCGACCGCTACGAACTGGACGAGTCCTACACTGCACCCGAGGACTTTGGCTATGCGGGGGAGACCGGAGGCGTCGAGAAGCAAAGCGCCCCGGAAGCGGACGTTGAGGAAGCACCGGAAGATGTCGACGACGAGGTCGACACCGCGGAGGCCGCCGAAGCGGGCGACGAGGACCTCGCCTTCGCCGCTGCGCGCCGCGGCCGCGGCGGATTCGACCCGGAGCGCGAAAAGAAGAACACCGCCACCCGCTTCCAGCGCCGCCAGCGCACCCTGCTGGCGCTGATTGCCGCCTGCGTGGTCACCTTCGTCGTGGCGTTTGTCGCGGGCGGCTGGACCTGGGTGCTGCCCGCCGTGTCGGTGGGTCTTACCGCATGGTTCATGATCGCGTTGCGTCGCGTGGTGCTGCAGGAGCGCGCCCTGCACGCCCGCCGCCTGCGCCAGCTGCGCCGCGCCCGCATGGGAGTGGCCATGAGCAACCACATCGAGCACCCGCGTGACGCACGCCTGCGCGCAGGCTCCGTCGTGCTGGACCTGGACGACGACAGCCCCGACTTCGACACCCTGCCGTCCGCCCGCTACGCGCCGGAAAACGACCCCGGCTACGACGACTACGAGGACCTCGGCGGCTACGGCACCCGCGCCTCCTAAAACCGTGAAAACCTCCACTGCGCTGGCGATTTAATCGGCGCGTGGGGGAGGAGTAACGTAACGAGCGTGCCCAAGGGGCTATAGCTCAGTTGGTAGAGCGTCGCGTTCGCAATGCGAAGGTCAGGGGTTCGATTCCCCTTAGCTCCACAATTGTCATGAGTCGCGTCATGCTTGACGCATGAGTCGCGACATGCTGGACGGACCGGCATCCCAGTTGTTTTTGTTCTGGGGTGCCGGTTCTGTTCATTTGGGGTGAAGTGGTGGGTCGCCG
>NZ_JAKRMZ010000024.1:0-44319 GCF_022345915.1 Corynebacterium sp. ACRQP
CCCACAACCCCAGCGCCGGCCCCAGCCAACGAAGGCTCCAGCACCGGCGGCATCATCGCCATCGTGATTGGTGTGCTGGCCGCGATCGGCGGGCTGGCGTTCGCCGCCAAGCCGCAGCTGGAACAGATGGGACTCTGGCCCCGCTAGCCCACCCCACCGCCTAACATGTTCTCCATGAAGAAAACTGTCGCGGCGCTGGCGGCCGCCGCCCTGCTCGCCGCCCCCTCCCCTGCGTTTGCGCAGGACACCGCCATTTCGCAGCTGTCCTCGACGAGTTCGAAGGGTTCGTCCAAGCCGAACTACTACCCGGACTACGACAAGGACGTGACCGCGCCCGAGAAGCGCCCGCTGGAGGGGTCCTACACGGGTTCGGCGCCGATTTCGCTGGCGATCGCGCTGGCCGCGACGGCGGTGACTGTGCAGCTCATCGTGGATTTCGTGCCGCAGGCGCGCGAGGCGGTGGACAACCTGGCGGAGCAGTTTAATCTGACGCAGGTGCCGGGTTCGTCGGAAGGCAACCGCCTGATTCCTGCGAAGGAGATCACGGCGTTTGTGCAGTCCTACGCGGACCAGTACCTCCCCCAGCGTTAGCTCCGCCACATAGCCTGTGTTACGGTTGTGCCCGTTGTGGTTGCAGTGAACCCATGAGAGCCATGTGACTAATGTGGCAAGAGAGGTGCTGCGGTGGAAGAGCTGCAACCGAAAACGGCCGGTCCCGCACCGGCCGTTTTTCCCGTTAAACTGGCCGGCATGACTGATCTTTCCCAGCTGCTCGACGCAGCCAAGCGCCCCCAGGTCGTCCAGGAGATCACCTCCCTGGTCGACGACACCGTTGCCCGCCAGTCCGGCCTCACCGGCATGGCCCTGAAGTCCGCCGTCGCCGCGGGCAAGAAGGCCGACGCCGACGCAATTTCCAAGGGCGTGAACAAGTTCCTTCCGCAGATCGTGGACGAGCTGAACCCGCACTGGGCCGCCTACAAGGACAGCGGCGAGCAGGACTTCGGCCAGTTCTTGGCGGGCCGTGAGGATGACGTCGTCAAGGCGATGCTCGATGCTGGCGACAAGCAGGCGGATTCCATGCCCGGCGCCATCAAGAAGGTGTACTCCACGCTGCGCGGCAAGGCCGCCAAGATCGTGGGCCCGTCGTTGCCGCAGCTCGGCGAGATCGTGGAGCGTTTTGCTTAACGACGTCTAAAGTCGCCAACGCCCCAGCGAAACCATTCGCCGGGGCGTTGATTTTTTGGGCGCTTACACGTCCAGGAAGCGCACGTCCTTGGCCTTGCGGGTGATGAAGCTGCGGCGGGCCGCAACGTCGTCGCCCATGAGGATGGAGAACAGCTCGTCGGCGCGCTGGGCGTCCTCGATATCCACGCGGCGCAGAATGCGGGTCTCCGGGTCGAGCGTGGTCTCCCACAGCTCCTTGGCGTTCATCTCGCCGAGGCCCTTGTAGCGCTGGATGCCGTCGTCGGTGTTGATCTTGCGGCCGGCCTCCAGGCCCTCCGCCAGCAGCGCGTCGCGCTCGCGGTCGGAGAAGGCGTAGCCCGGCTCGCCCTTGCCCCATTTCAGCTTGTACAGCGGCGGGTTAGCCAGGTAGACGTGGCCGTTTTCCACCAGCTCCGGCATGAAGCGGAACAGCAGGGTCAAGAGCAGGGTGGCAATGTGCTGGCCGTCCACATCCGCATCGGCCATGAGCACGATCTTGTGGTAGCGCAGCTTGGCGATGTCGAACTCGTCGTTAATGCCCGTGCCCAGCGCGGTGATGATGGCCTGGACCTCGGCGTTCTTCAGCACGCGGTCCATGCGGGCCTTCTCCACGTTCAGGATCTTGCCGCGCAGCGGAAGGATCGCCTGGTGCATGGAGTCGCGGCCGCCCTTGGCGGAGCCGCCCGCAGAGTCGCCCTCCACGATGAACAGCTCGGATTTTGTCGGGTCCTTGGAACGGCAGTCCGCGAGCTTGCCGGGCAGGCCGCCCAGGTCGGTGGCGGACTTGCGGCGCACCAGGTCGCGGGCCTTGCGGGCCGCCTGGCGGGCCTGGGAGGAAGACACCGCCTTGTTCACGATCACCTTGGCCTCGGCCGGATTGGCGTCGAACCAGTCGGAGATGTTCTCGTTTACCGCGCGCTGGACAAAGCCCTTGACCTCGGTGTTGCCCAGCTTGGTCTTGGTCTGGCCCTCGAACTGCGGGTCGGCCACGCGCACGGAAACGACGGCAGCGAGGCCCTCGCGGCAGTCGTCGCCAGTAAGGTTGGGCTCCTTGTCCTTGAGCAGCTTGTGGTCGCGCGCGTAGCGGTTCATCAAGCTGGTCAGCGCGGCACGGAAGCCCTCCTCGTGGGTGCCGCCCTCGTGGGTGTTAATCGTGTTGGCGAAGGTGTGCACGGACTCCTTGAAGGAGCCGTTCCACTGCATCGCCACCTCGGCCTCCAGGCCGTCGCCCTTCTGGTCGAAGCCGATGATGGTCGGGTGGATGGCCGTCTTCGACTTGTTCAGGTGCTTGACGTAGTCGACCAGGCCGTCCGGGTAGTAGAAGGTGACCTTCTTCTCGCGCTTCTTCTTCACGTCCGGCGCGACTTCGTCGCCCGGCTCCACCGTGTCGCCGTCGCCGTCCTGGTCCACCTCGGACGCGTCGACGGTCTCGGTGGTGTCGTCGAACGAGTCGCCGTCGATAGCCGCTGCGGTGTCGCCCTCCTCAGCGATCGCCTCGAGCTCCAACTCCTCGTCCGTGACGCGCTGGTCCGTCAGCGTGATGGTCAGGCCCTTGTTCAGGAAGGCCATCTCCTGCAGGCGGCGCGAGATGGTGTCGTAGTTGAAATCGACGGTCTCGAAGATCTCCGCGTCCGGCCAGAACCGGATGGTGGTGCCGGTGCCGCGGGCGTTGCCGCCCTCTTCCAGCTTCTCCGGCACGGCCATCTCAAACTTCTGGTACCAGTGCTTGCCGTCGCGCTTGATGTCCGCCTCGACGCGGGTGGATAGCGCGTTGACCACGGAAATACCCACACCGTGCAGGCCGCCGGAGACCGCGTAGGACTCCGAGTCGAACTTGCCGCCGGCGTGCAGCTGGGTCATGACCACCTGCACCGTCGGGGCGCCGGACGGGTGCATCTCCACCGGGATGCCGCGGCCGTTGTCCACGACCTCGACGCCGCCGTCCTCCAGCAGGGTGACGTCGACGCGGTCGGCGTAGCCCGCCATCGCCTCATCGACCGAGTTGTCCACGACCTCCCACACCAGGTGGTGCAGGCCGCGCACACCGGTCGAGCCGATGTACATGCCCGGGCGCTTGCGCACCGCCTCGAGGCCTTCGAGGATGGTGATCGATGACGCGTCGTAATGGGGTTGCTGCTCTGCCACTTTCGGGAAGCTCCTCCATGCGTGAATGTGGGCCGAATGTGTAATTCAGGCCCGTTGAACCTGTCCCATATTACACGGTGAGGGGGCCATAACGGGGAGGTGTCCAACGCGCGAGAGGGCGTTTCACGCGCGTTTTTCGCCCACCCCTACCCGTACGTGTCTCGCGGGCCGCGGCCCTTCACGTGCAGGGGCCCGTAGCGCCAGCTCTTCGTCTTCGGCCCGTACACGTGCAGCTTGGTCACCACGTCCGGACCGACCTTCGCCGCAATCGCCGCGAGCACTTCGCGCTGCATGTACTTCATCTGCGTGGCCCAGGCGGTGGAGTCGCAGCTGACGTGCACTTCGCCGCCCTTGATCATCTCCACGCGCGTGTGCTGGCCGATCTTCTCGCCCACCAGCTCGGCCCAGTGCCCCATGACCCAGCCGTGCGCCATCTTCTCGGTCCAGTCGCGCTTGCGGATTTCAGTGCCCAGCAGGTTGGAAAAGGAGGAAACTCTGTAGCTGCGCGGCAATGCGCGCCCGTCCAGGCCCGTGGGGATGCCCCGCACATTTGCTTTACGACGATCCTCCGGCACGTCTAATCCCGGCACCGTGATGCCCGCCTTTGGTCCGTCGTGAAGCGATGGCTTATTGCGCCTGGGGATGGTGCTGGTGCCCTGGCGGGACAGGTCCGGCAGGGGGCGGCCGCGTTTGCGCGCGGTGGTGCGGACGGTGTCGAAGCTGCGCTTAATCAGATCGCTCAATGGCGCTCACCCCGTCCTGCATGGTCACGGCAAAGCGCGCGGCGACGGCGTCGTCGAGGTTGCCGGGCAGGTCGTCGCCCACCGCAGCGGTGACCAGGACCTGCTCCGCGTCGGCGGCGACATGCACGAGGCGCTCGCGGCGCTTGGCGTCGAGCTCGGCGAAGACGTCGTCGAGGATCAGCACCGGGTCGGTGCCGTCGCTGACCAAAAGCTGGTATTCGGCGAGGTGGAGCGACAGCGCGTAGGACCAGGTTTCGCCGTGGGAGGCGTAGCCCTTCGCGGGTTGGTCGCCGAGCTTGAGCGCCAGGTCGTCGCGGTGGGGGCCGACGAGGGTGGCGCCGCGGTCGATCTCGTCCTTGCGGCGACGTCCCAGCTCAGCGAGCATGGCGGCCTCGAACACCGCCGGGTCTCTTGTCGGCCCGCCGTTGAGCTCGGTGACCGCCCGGTCCAGCGTGGAGCTGTACTCCACCGACGCAGGGCGAGACTCAGGGGCGACGGACTGGTACGCCTCGGTGATGCGCTCGGCCAGCTCGTCGACGAGGCTGAGCCTTCCCGCCACCACCTGCGCGCCGAGCGCCGCGAGCTGGCCGTCCCAAACGTCCAGCGTGCTCAGCGCGCTGGCGCCGTCCTCGTCCTGGTAGCCGCGGCGCAACGCCATGTTCGAGCTCTTCAGCAGCGCGTTTCGCTGCCGTAGCACCTTCTCGTAATCCGCGCGGGCGCCGCCGAGGCGGGGTGTTCTGAGTGCCGCGAGGTCGTCCAGGAACTTCCGGCGCTCCGCCGGCTCGCCCGTGATCAGACGCAGATCCTCCGGCGAGAACATCACTACGCGCAGCACGCCCAGCAGCTCGCGGGCGGACTTGAGCCGGGTGCGGTTGATCTGGGCCTGGTTCGCGCCGTGCGCCTTGATCAGCAGGTGCGTGGTCAGCGCCCGGCCGTCGTTGACGGTGGTGGCGGACACGCGTGCGTTTTCGGCGCCGGCGTGGATCAGCGGAGCATCCGTCGATACGCGATGGCTCGACAGCTTCGACGAATAGTGGACCGCCTCCACGATGTTGGTTTTGCCGTGGCCGTTGCGGCCCGCGAAAACGGTCACGCCCGGCTCAAGCTTGAGATTCAGCTCGGGCCACGAGCGGAAATCACGCAGATCGAGCTCGCGGACGTGCATGGGCTAGCCCGGCAGGCGAACCGGCATGAGCAGGTAAGTGAAGTGCGTGTCCGGGGTCGGGAACGTGCCGTCCTCGCCGCGCTCCGGCAGCTCCTCCGGCTGCGGGATCATGATCGCCGGGCGGGAGGCCTCCGTGAAGCCGAACACGACGCGGTCGGTGCCGATGACCGACAGGCCGTCGCGAAGATAGCCCGCGTTGAACGCGATAAGCAGCTCGTCCACGCCCGTGAACGCGGCCTGCAGCGTCTCCTGGGCCGCGCCCGAATCCGCGCCGGAGGAGAACAGCGTCAGCTCGCCCTCCTTGAAGTGCATGCGCAGCTGCGCGTTGCGGTCCGCGACCAGGCTCACGCGGCGGATGGACTCCAAAAGCGGCGCGACCTCCACCGACGCGATCGCCGTGTGCGTCTTCGGCAGCAGCGGCGCGACGTTCGGGAAATCCGCATCCAGCATGCGGGTGGTGGTCTCGCGGTTGCCGGTGTGCAGGCCGAACAGGCCGTCGCCGCCGATGTTGTCGGCCGCGCCCGCGGCGAGCTCCACCGGGTCGTCGATGGACGTGTCCAGCGTGCGCGCGTTGTCCAGCAGCGTCTTCGCCGGGACGAGCAGGTCGGCCTTCACGTCCGGGCTGGTCGGATCCCAGGTCAGGTGGCGCTGCGCGAGGCGGAAGCGGTCCGTGGCGGTGAGGGTGACATTCTCGCCGTCGATCTCCACGTGGATGCCGGTGAGCATCGGCAGCGTGTCGTCGCGGCCGGCGGCGGAAGCCACCTGGGTCACCGCACCTGTGAGCGCCGCCGGGGAAATGCGGCCAGTGACCTCGGGCAGGTGCGGCAGCTGCGGGTAATCGTCCAGCGCGATCAGCGGCAGTTCGAAGCGGGAGGAACGCGCCTTCAGCGTCATCACCTTGGAGTCGGTGGAGACCTCGATGGCGTCGTTCGGCATGGTGCCCACGATGTCCGCGAGTAGCTTGCCGGCCACCGCGACGCGGCCCGGCTCGTTCACCTCGGCGCCGATGCGCACGCGGGTGGAGACCTCGTAGTCGAAGCCCGCGAACTCCAGGCCGTTGTCGTCGGCCGTAATCACAACCGCGCGCAGCACCGGCTGCGTCGACTTGGTGGGCAGGCTGCGCGCGACCCACGCCGCGGCGTCCGCGAGCTCATCCTTATGGACGCGAAACGACACATTGTTGTCCATGACAGCGCAGTCTCCTTAGGCATTCTTGGCATTTCGGGCAGAGCCAGATCGGACACCACTCTACATTTGTGATTCACCCGCGCGCACTCTGCCTATCGACGCATCACCTCCCGGATCGCCGCCGAGATTGCACACCCTCTCTTTCTCCAGATTGAATTACAAGAAGTAAAGAGGGGAACAACAGTAGGTGTTGGGGAAACTGTGGATCGGAGTGTTTTTGCGCCGGTCGCACGGCGTGTCGCGCGTGTGATTTGGGTTGTGGATAACTTGTGGATAAGTGCGTCGCCCTGTGGATAGATTTTCCGACCCTTTGAAATTACACAAACGGAACCGCGTTCTTCCACCAGTTATGCACACACTGTCCCCAGCTTTCGCATGTGTGACTCCGGTTACATTGTGACGCACTTGGCTAAACCACATCGCTGTAATTACACAGGTGTGGATAGGGCTGTGGAGAGTGGTACGGAAGTGGTTTATCGGTGCCCCTCACCAGGCAGCACAACGACAGACCCTGGGACCCAAAGCCTGGGAATGCGCGAAAATCGCACGATCCCAGGCTTTGGGTCCCAGGGTCTGTGGAAATGGGAGCGGGTCCGCCGCCTAAAGCACGAACTACCGCGTGCGGGTGCGGGCGCGGTTCTTGATCACCTGCGTGAGCTCCTGGATCTCGTCGTAGGTGCCGCGGTTTTCCGTCATCTCCTTGCGGATCTTGCGGTCCGCGTACATGACGGTGGTGTGGTCCTTGCCGCCGAACTCGTCGCCGATTTTGGGCAGGGACAGTTCGGTCAGTTCGCGGCAGAGGTACATGGCAATCTGGCGCGCGTGGGCGACCTGCCTGGTCTTTCCGGCGCCGACGAGCTGGTCCAGGGAGACCTGGAAGTACTCCGCGGCGGCGTCCTTGATGGCGTCGGCGGTGATGTTGACGTCGCCTTCGTCGGGAAGGATGTCGCGCAGTGCGACCTGGGCGACTTCCATGGTGATCGGCTCGTTGATCAGGGACGAGTAGGCCGACACGCGGATCAGCGCGCCCTCGAGCTCGCGGATGGAGGATTCGAACTGGGAGGCAATGAGCTCCAGCACGGAGTGGTCGACCTGGGTGCCGTCGGCTGCCGCCTTCTTCATCAGGATGGCGATGCGGGTTTCCAGGTCCGGCGGCTGCACGTCGGTGATCAGCCCGCCTTCGAAGCGCGTGCGCAGACGGTCTTCGAGCGTGGTCAGCTGCTTGGGTGGCCGGTCGGAAGACAGGATGATCTGCTTGTTTGCCTGGTGCAGGGCGTTGAAGGTGTGGAAGAATTCTTCCTGGGTGCCTTCTTTGCCTTCGAGGAATTGGATGTCGTCGACCATCAGGATGTCCAGGTTGCGGTAGCGCCGCTTGAACGATTCTTGGCGGTCGTCGCGCACGGAGTTGATGTAGTCGTTGGTGAATTCCTCGGAGGAGACGTATTTGATGCGCAGTCCCGGCTGCAGCACGCGCGCGTAGTTGCCGGCGGCGTGCAGGAGGTGGGTTTTGCCCAGGCCGGAGCCGCCCCAGATGAACAGGGGGTTGTAGGCCTTGGCGGGGTTTTCGGCGACGGCGACGGCGGCGCCGTTGGCGAAGCGGTTGGACGAGCCGATGACGAAGTTTTCAAAGGTGTACTTCGGGTTCAGGCTGGCTTCGCGGTCGGGGTCGTGCGCGGGTTTCTCGCGGGGGATGCGGCGGTCCACGGTGGGGTGCGCATTTGCTTCTCGACGACGCCCCGCCACCTGTGCAGCATGCATCTGCGCCAATTCGTCCAGGCCCATGGGGATCTGCTCCCCCGCCGCCGGCGCTTCAACGTGGGATTGGGTGGGCTGCCAGCTGGGTTCCGGCGTCGGCGCCGGCTGCTGAACAGGTTCGGGCTCCGGCTCCGGTTCAGGTGCGGCGACGGAGACGGCCAGGGCGTAGGGCTGGCCGGTGTGGGAGGACAACAGTGCCGTGATGTGGGGAGACAGGGACTCCTCAATGACATTTTTGGCGGCTTGGTGGGGTGCGGAGAGTAAGGCGTAGCCGTCGACAAGCACGACCGGCTTCATCAGTCTCAGGTATGCGCGCTGCTGGGGGGTCAGCGTGGGTACGGACGAGGTGGCCTGCTCCGAGAGGCGCAGCAGTTCGTCGACGACGCCGCGCCACAGGTCCTCGAGGTGTTGGTCCGCCAACGTCGTCTCCAGTCTGTTCCTGTCTACATTCGGTGTAATTCACCGGATTTCACTGTGCAATCCACAACTTCGCTCGCCCGCTCGGCGCGCTGCCACCTGCTGTTCCACAGTGTTATCCACAGGTGTGGATACTTTAGCAGCGAGGGTTGTCCACAAGGTCCGCGCGGCCTGTGGATAACTGAGTGTGAAGATTTGCACCGCCTTGACCTGCGCAGACAACACGTTTTGGGCGAAAGTCTCAACCGGTACTTCACAGTTATCCACAGCCCTGTGCATCCCCGGGCTGTGCGATTGTGGTGATTGCTTTATTGTTACCCGCTCCGACCTTGGGCTGTCGAAACTTCGCCAGGGCCGGTTTCTGTGGATAACTCGGCGCGTCGAACAGCTGTCCACATACTGTCAGCTCTCTCGCAGGGTGCGGGGAGGATTTCCCGCCCCACCTGCGAAAAAACACACCGTTGTAATTACGGGGGTACCCGATCGCCCCAGGAAAAAGTGTGCGTGTTGATTTGGCCGGGGCGCACAAATTCGCGTAGTCTTAACCCCGTCTTTACGTCGGTTGTACCGGCGTACATCTGAGAGCACCGCCCCCGCCGGGCACCGGGCCGCTTGACCAAGGCGAGCTGGCGAAGGCGCTGCACGCGAACTGCGCTCCAACTTCGGAGCCGAACCGCAATCTCAACGCAACGTTTCACATTTGGAACGGCCACTTCCCCGGGAGGCTTTGACGAGCCGTCGGCTGTTCATGACCGCACAAGGAGTCCACCGTGTCTAAGCGGACTTTCCAGCCGAACAACCGTCGTCGCGCACGCAAGCACGGCTTCCGTGCCCGCATGCAGACCCGCGCCGGCCGCGCCATCGTTTCCGCGCGCCGCAAGAAGGGCCGCGCAAAGCTGACGGCATAGTTTCAACCCGCGCGTGTTACCCCGCCCGCACAAACTTTCTTCCTCCGCAGACTTCAAAACTGCGATGAGGAAGGGTGTGCGCGCGGGGTCTCGCACGTTAATGGTGCATCTGCACCAGCGCAGCGAACCGGTTATCCAGGGCGGGCCGCGCTTCGGGCTGGTGGTGTCGAAGCAGGTGGGCAACGCCGTCACGCGCCACGCCGTGTCGCGGAAGTTGCGGCATGTGGTGGTGGAGCGGGAGCTCGTCGATAAGCTTGAGCGCTCCTTCGACGTGGTGATCCGCGCCTTGCCGCCCGCCGCAGCCGCAACGAGCGACGAGCTCGCGCGCGATTTGGAAAAGGCCCTGGACAAAGCGCAGAAGAAGCGCTAATGGCCTACTTCAACTTCGCCGGCGGCGAAATCCCCGCCGCGAAGGGGCCCGCGGCGAAACTGCTGGTGGGGCTGATTCGCGGTTACCAAAAGTACATCTCAGCCCTTAAGATGGGCGGGACGTGCCGTTTTATGCCAGTATGCAGTGCGTATGCGCTCGAGGCCGTGTCACGCCACGGAGCGGTGCGCGGCGGCGCAATGGCCGCGGCCAGGCTGTGCAAATGCGGGCCCTGGCACCCCGGCGGCTACGACCCAGTGCCGGGCAGCATTGAAATGAGTGAGGAGTAACACCGAAACGTGCTGAATTTCATCTATTGGCCGATTTCCTGGGTGCTGAGGTTCTGGCACGAGGTTCTCGGCTTTGTCATCCCCAAGGATTCGGGCATCTCCTGGATCTTGGCCATCGTCCTGCTCACCTGCACGGTGCGCCTGCTGCTGCTCAAGCCGATGGTTAACCAGATGCGCTCCACGCGCAAAATGCAGGAGATGCAGCCGCGGATGCAGGAAATCCGCGAGAAGTACAAGGGCGACCAGCAGAAGATC
Organism: Corynebacterium sp. ACRQP; assembly: GCF_022345915.1. Classification (NCBI taxonomy): domain Bacteria; kingdom Bacillati; phylum Actinomycetota; class Actinomycetes; order Mycobacteriales; family Corynebacteriaceae; genus Corynebacterium; species Corynebacterium sp. ACRQP. The sequence continues at coordinate 10,437 of NZ_JAKRMZ010000024.1, forward strand.
GCCGAAGAGACGCAGAAGCTTTACCGCGAAAACGGCACCAACCCGCTGTCGTCTTGCATCGTGCCGATCGTGCAGCTGCCCATCTTCATCGGCCTGTTGCACGTGCTGCGCTCCTTCAACCGCACCAGTGAGCTGGGTATGTCCGTGGAGGAGAACCGCTCCACCGCGAACTACGCCTTCCCGGCGGAAGACGTGCAGTCCTTCCTGGACGCGGACTTTTTCGGCGTGCCGCTGTCCGCATACATGTCCATGCCGCAGGAGGCCTTCGCGGCGTTCGGTAACGCGGATCTGACCCGCGCGCAGATCATCGCCGTGTGCCTGCCGCTGGTTCTGCTGTGTGCGGCGTTCACGCACCTCAACGCCCGCATCATGGTCAAGCGCCAGGAGGCCCGCAAGGCCGCCGGCAAGGGCCCGAAGCCGCAGGGAGAGATGGCCGAGATGATGCAGTCCCAGATGGGCCTGATGAACAAGATGATGATGTGGTTCTTCCCCGTCATGATTCTTGCCACCGGCGTGATCTGGCACATCGGCCTGCTGTTCTACATGCTCACCAACAACCTGTGGACGTTCTTCCAGACCATGTGGCTGAACAACAAGATGGACAAAGAAGAGGCCGCCGAGGAGGCGCGCAAGGTGGAGCTCAAGCGCACCACCGCCCCCGCCCCGGGCGCGCGCACCAAGGACCGCCGCACCAAGAAGCAGCGGAAGCAAGGTAAGTAGCTTTCTGCTTATCGACGAGCAAGTCCCGGCCCGTTTTCGGCCGGGACTTTTTCATGTCGGCGGGCCGACTACAGTGTTGTGCATGTCGGATACCTCCCCTGCAGCCGCAGCCCAAGTTTTCGGAGAACGCCTCGGATTGGCCGAGGCCTACCACCGCTCTTTGGCCACCACGGCCGCCGAGCGCGGCTTCATCGGGCCCAAAGAGGTGGACCGCCTGTGGGAGCGCCACATCCTCAACTGCGCCGTGATCGCGGAGGCGTTCGAGCCCGAGTTAAAGGTGGCGGACATCGGCTCCGGCGCGGGCCTTCCCGGCATCCCGCTGGCGATCGCGCGGCCGGACCTTTCCATCACGCTGATTGAGCCGCTGCTGAAGCGCTCCACCTACCTGGGCGAGGTCGTTTCCGAACTGGGCCTGGACAACGTGACCGTGGTGCGCGGGCGCGCCGAGGAGCAGCCCAAGGCAGAGTTCGACGCCGTCACCTCCCGCGCCGTCGCCCCGCTGGGTAAGCTCGCCGGGTGGTCCATTCCGCTGCTGCAGGGCGGCGGGCACATGATTGCGATGAAGGGCGAATCCGTGGCGGAGGAACTCGAGCGCGACGCCAAGGCCATTGCGAAGGCCGGTGGCGGCGACGCGGAGATCTTCACCGTGGGCGAGTCCGTGCTGGACCAGCCCACCACGTTGATCCGTATCCAGCGCAGAAAGAAGGGGGCGTAGATGGAAAACTACGACGAGACTCCTGTGATGGAGGCGGCGATGCGCGCGGCGCGGGTGACGTCGAGAAGCGAAACGCTCCCGAAGCCGGACCAGCCGCGCGTGATCACCGTGGCCAACCAGAAGGGCGGCGTGGGCAAGACCACCACCAGCGTGAACCTGGCGGCCGGGCTGAGCAAGCAGGGCCTGAAGGTGCTGGTGATCGATCTGGACCCGCAGGGCAACGCGTCGACCGCGCTGGGTGCGGAGCATACCTCCGGCACCACGTCGAGCTACGAGCTGCTCATCGGTGAGGCCGAGGCCTCCGACGCCGTGCAGCCGCACCCGGACAACCCGAACCTGTTCTGCATCCCCGCCACCATTGACCTGGCCGGCGCGGAGATCGAGCTGGTGTCCATGGTGCGGCGCGAGTACCGCCTGCACGACCAGATCCGCCGCGGCTTTTTGGACGAGCACGGTTTCGACTACGTGTTCATCGACTGCCCGCCGTCGCTCGGGCTTTTGACCATCAACGCGATGACCGCGGTGGACGAGGTGCTCATCCCCATCCAGTGCGAGTACTACGCGCTCGAGGGCGTGGGCCAGCTGCTGGGCAACATCGGCATGATCCGCGAGCACCTGAACAACAACCTGCATATCTCCGCGATCGTGCTGACCATGTACGACGCCCGCACCCGCCTCGCCGCCGACGTTGCCGACGAGGTGCGCGGCCAGTTCGGCCAAGTGGTGCTGAACAACGTGATCCCCCGCTCCGTGAAGGTCTCCGAGGCGCCCGGCTACGGCCAAACCGTCATCGACTACGACCCCGGATCCCGCGGCGCGCTGGCCTACTTCGACGCGGCGAAGGAGCTGGCCACCCGCGGCGACTACCAGCCGCACCCCACCACCGGCCCGATCGGCGTGAGCCCCGAGGTCTACAACCAGCTCGAGGAGGAGTAACCAATGGCAGAACGCAAGGGCGGCCTCGGCCGCGGACTGGCGGCGCTCATCCCGTCGGCGCCGTCGGACATCGACAAAAACGGCAAGACCCCGGGCATCGGCGGGGGCGCCTCCGACGTGATTTTTGGCAAGCAAGCACCCAAGCCTGACGACGCACCAAAGGGCGCCCCCAAGAAAGTCCAGGGTGCCCCGACAGTGTCCGCCAAGCGCGACAAGGTGATCCAGCCAGTGCCGGTGGGCGCGCGCTACCAGGAGATCCCGGTCGGCCAGATCATCCCCAACCCGAAGCAGCCGCGCCAGGTCTTCGACGAGGACGAGCTGGCCGAGCTGGTCCACTCCATCCGCGAGTTCGGCCTGCTGCAGCCCATCGTCGTGCGCGACACGCCCGAGGGCTTCGAGCTGATCATGGGCGAGCGCCGCTGGCGCGCCTCCTCGAAGGCCGGCCTGAAGCACATCCCGGCCATCGTGCGCGAGACCTCCGACGAGGACATGCTGCGCGACGCCCTTTTGGAGAACATCCACCGCGTGCAGCTCAACCCGCTTGAAGAGGCGGCCGCCTACCAGCAGCTCCTCGACGAGTTCGGCGTGACCCAGGAGCAGCTCGCCGACCGCCTGGGCCGCTCGCGTCCTGTGATCACCAACGCGATCCGCCTGCTCAACCTGCCCGTGGGCGTGCAGCGCCGCGTCGCCGCCGGCGTGCTTTCCGCAGGTCACGCCCGTGCGCTGTTGGGCATCAAGCTTGGCGACGGCACCGCCGACGCCCAAGCCCAACTCGCCGACCGCATCGTCGCCGAGGGCCTTTCCGTCCGCGCGACGGAAGAGGCCGTGTCCCTGATCAATTCAAACGGCAAGGTGCCGGACAAGCCGAAGCGCCAGCCCGCCCCGCAGCCGGAGTACCTCACCCGCGCCGCCGATTCGCTGGCGGACATCTGGGACACCAAGGTGTCGGTGACCATGGGCAAGCGCAAGGGCAAGATCGTGGTCGAATTCGGCGACAAGGACGACTTCGAGCGCATCATGGGGCTCATCCAGGGCACCGACTAGCTAGGCGTGCTTTTCCTCCCGCAGCAGCTCCTTGAAGGAGTATGTGCCGGTGGGCCGGTTGTCGTGGTCGAGCAGGTAGAGACGCTTCACCGCCACCACGACCGCTTCGGCGATGGCGTCGCGCTCGTTGGGGTCGGTGAGCACGGCTAGGTCCCCCGGGTTGGTCAGGTAGCCGGCCACCAGCTCCACCGACGGCATCCGGGTCATGCGCAGCATCTCCCAGGTGCGGGCGTGGTTGCGGCAGTTCTGCAGCTGGGTGCGGGCGGCGACCTCGCGCTGGATGTAGCCGGATAGCGTCTCCCCGGTCAGCGAGGAGCTGCCCTTCTCGGAGCCGAAGTAGAAGGTGGCCACGCCGTTGGCCTTCTCGTTCTGGTAGGAGTCCAGGCGCAGGGAAATGAGCAGGTCCGCCTTGAAGCCGTTGGCCAAGTCGGCGCGCTGCTTGTTGGAGGGGTTGTCGCCGCGGGGTCGCGACAGGATGGTTTCCATGCCGGCGGCGACCATGCGGCCCTCGATGCGCTGGGCCAAATCCCAGAGGATCTCCTCCTCCGTGATGGGGCCGTATGGGCCGTCGACGACCAGGCCGCGGTCGGCGCCGCCCAAGTCCGGGTCGATGACCACGCGCTTGCCGGTCAGGTTCGGGCCGGCCTGGCGCACGGTTTCGCGCTCGCGGATGGCCTGCGCGGATCCGCCGGTGATGCGCCGGCCCAGAAGCGACAGGGCGTGCAGGGTGTCGGGGCCGCACACGCCGTCGTCTTCCAGCCCGGAGTTGAGCTGGTAGTTCATCAGCGACTCGTAGGTGCGGGGCCCGAAACGCCCGTCCACCCGGTGCGGATAAAAGCCCAGCTCGTGGAGTTGGGACTGCAGCTGCCCGACGTCGTCGCCGACCATTTCCTGGCCGGGCTGGTAGCTCAGCACGCGCGCGCCGAGGGTGTAGGACGCCTCGCGCAGCTCGCGCAGCGTCGCCGAGTCGATGGTCCCGGTGGGCACGATGCCGCGGGATTGTTGGAAGGCTTTGACGGCTTCGCACAGGATGTCGTCGTAAAGCATCTCGCTCTCGGAGAAGCGCCGGGTGGAGTCGATGTCGCCCTCGTAGCCGTCTATCAGGCCCAGGCGGGCTAAGGACATCCGGACCTCGGCGACCCGTGTGCTGGAGTCGCCAACGCGCAAAATGTCTTGCATGCGGGCCTTTCTAGTTGGATGGACAGGGTCAGTCTACGCGCCGCTAGAGCTGCGCCTGAATCTTGGAAACGATCTCGGATTTCGGGCGCACGCCCACGAACTCGTCGACCTTCTTGCCGTCCTTGAACAGCATGACGGCGGGGATGGACATGACCTGGAACATGGCGCCGAGCGCGCGCTCGTTGTCCACGTTGACCTTGGCTACCTTGACTTGGCCGTCCATCTCCTGGGCGATCTCGTCGAGCAGCGGGGAGAGCTTGCGGCACGGCCCGCACCACTCCGCCCAGAAGTCCACGAGCACCGGGGTGTTCGCCTCGATGACCTCGTTTTTGAAGGTTGCTTGGGTCACATCAACTGGTGCGTTCATGCGGACAGTCTACAGCGCCGCCAGGTAGTGCTGTGCGTCCAGCGCGGCGCGGCAGCCAGCGCCGGCGGCGGTGATGGCCTGGCGGTAGGTTTTGTCCACCAGGTCCCCGCACGCGAACACGCCTTCAACGCTCGTGCTTGTCGACGGCTCCGCCACCTCAACGTAACCCCCATCGTCAACGGCGACCTGGCCGTCCAGGAACGCGGAGCGCGGGTCGTGGCCGATGGCGACGAACAGTGCGGTGGCGTCCAGCACGCTTTCCTCGCCGGTGACGGTGTTGCGGATATTCAGCCCGCCGACCTTGCCGTCCGCCTCCACCACGGAGTCCACCACGGTGTCGGTGAGGAACTCGATCTTGTCGTTTTCGCGGGCGCGCTCGAGCATGATCTTGGAGGCGCGGAAGTTCTCCGAGCGGTGGATCAGGGTGACCTTGGAGCCGAACTTGGTCAGGAAGGTGGCCTCCTCCATGGCGGAGTCGCCGCCGCCGACCACGGCGATGTGCTGGTCCTTGAAGAAGAAGCCGTCACAGGTGGCGCAGGTGGATACGCCGCGGCCGGTCAGCTCCTCCTCCCCCGGGATGCCCAGGTGGCGCGGGGCGGCGCCGGTGGCGAGGATGACGGCGCGGGCCTGGAAGACCTCGCCGTCCACCACGACCTTTTTGATGTCGCCGGAAAAGTCCACGGACTCCACCATCTCCTGGCGCAGGTCCGCGCCGAACTTTTCCGCCTGGGCGCGCATGTTGGCCATGAGGTCCGGGCCCATGATGCCGTCTTCGAAGCCGGGGAAGTTCTCCACCTCGGTGGTGTTCATTAGCTCGCCGCCGTACTCGTAGCCCTCGAACACGAGCGGCTTCAGCTCCGCGCGGGCGGCGTAGAGGGCGGCGGTGTAGCCGGAGGGGCCGGAGCCGACGATGATCAGGTCGTGCACCTCGTCGGTGCTGGTGGTAGCGGCTGCGGGCGCGGGTGCCGCATCGGTCTGCGGGGTGACAAAGTTGAAGCCGGGGGAAGTCATGGTTGCAGATCTTAGCGCGCCGGCGCCGCCTCCCCTATCGCCGCGGCGACGGCCTCGCGCGCCCGGTAGCGGCGCGACTTCACGGTGCCGGGTTGCACCCCGAGTTCGGCCGCGGCGTCGCCGACGCTCATGCCCGCGACGTCGATGAGCCACAGGGCCTTGCGCTGCGCCTGCGGCAGCACGGCCAGGGCCTGGCGCATGGCCATGGTGCGCTCCATGTTCTCCATGGGGTTGTAGGCGAGGTACTTATTCGCGTCGATGTCCACGTGGTCGTTGTCGTCCAGGCTGTACTGGGCGCCGGCGCGGCCGTCCTTGCGCTGGTGGTCTATCGCCGCGTTGATGGTCATGCGGTGCAGCCACGTGGACAGCTTCGCCTCCCCGCGGTAGGTGTGCAGGCTGCGCGCTGCCTTGAACAGGGCGTCCTGGACAATGTCCTGCGCGTCCTGCTCGTTGCGCGCGAAGTTGCGGGCGGCGAAGTACATGCGTTTGCGGTGCCGCCGCACGATGAGCGTGAAGGCTTGCCGGTCCCCTCCCAGGTAGTTCGCCACCAGCTGCCGGTCGTTGATGTAGTCCATGGTCCCCCCAAATCAGTTGCCCCCACTATGCCCCGGCCCTAGTCCCCCTGGCTAGGGCCGGGGTGCGCATTTCAGTGGACAACCACGCGACCCACCAGCGAGACGTTCTTCACATCCGTCTCGCCGTCCACCTTCAGCACCACGCGCAACAGCGGTTCGTTGGTTTCCACGTCGGCGCTGATCTGGCCGTTCCGCAGCTTGCCCTCCGCGATCACGGGCGGGTGCGCGGTCTCCTGCTCTGCCGGCACGCCGTAGAGGGTGTAGTTGGCGGAACCGGAGGCGTCGATAAGCACTTGCTCGAGCGTGAACGCGGAGCCGTCCTCGGGGGCGAACTGCATGGAGCTGTCGTCCAGGACCTCCATGTCGAGCGGGCCGATGACCACCGGCATGCGCGCGTCGCGCGTCGTGGTGGTCGGCGCGGCGGACGGGCGGTCCACCACGTCCTCGCCGGAGACGAAGTCCACCAGGTAGGTGGTCAGCACGCCCACCAGCACCGCCGCGATCACCGCGGCGAAGGTGAGCAGGCCAATCGTCGCCGGGCCCATGGTGCGTCCGCCGAAGCCGCCGCGCAGCTCGTCAGGGTCCTCCACGTGCTCGGCCACCGGCTCGACCGGCTCGTAGATCTCCACCACCGGGATCTCGTCCGTCGGCGCGTCCTCGTTGGGCACCGGCAGGTTCGCCGCCTCGTAGAGCGCGCGCTCGATGTCGCGGAAGGCGGCCTGGTCCACCGCGTCCGCGTCCACGAGCGCGCGGGTGCGGGCGGTGACGTCGTCCAGGTCGTCGGAGCTGACGTTGCTGGTCAGAAGCGTCAGCGCGGAGGCGAAGGACTCCGCGTCCGTGGCCGGGCTGGCGTCCGGAAGCACCACCGGGAACGCCAGGCGGACGTGCCCCTCGTGGTCGATGCGCAGCTGCTGGCGGTTGTCCAGGCCCAGCGGCACGTCCGCCTCGTGCGCCGCCGCCATCGCGCCGGCCAAAGGCGCCAGCGCGTTTGCCACGGCTTCGGTGTGCAGTGTCTGGCCGGATTCCGCCACGGCCTTGACCGAGGAGCCCTCCACCCAGTCCGCCACCACCAGGGCGCCGGAGCGGTAGGACAGGATCTCAATGTTCTCGGCCACCGCGGGCAGGTGCAGCTTGGCCATCTTGCGGGTGCGCCGCGCCACGCCGGCGGCCTTCAGCGCCGCCTCGCGCGGGGTGGCCGGGGCCATCGGGGCGGCGCCGGTGGTGTCCACGAACGTCAGCGCCACATCTCTGCCGGTGGCCACCTCGCGCGCCTGCCAGAAGCGCGCGCCGGTGGAGGCGCCGTGGTCGCGGATCAGGCGGAAGCGCCCGTCGGACACGCCCGCACCCGGCACCAGGCGCGGACCGCGGACCACACCGGCGGACATCGGCGGCGGCACCGGGGAGGCGTTGAAGGTGTCGGAGGCGAGGAACTGGTTGGACACGTCGCGCGGGTCCGCCTCGCCCACCTCGAGCGCGCGGTCCTCGTCCGGGCGGATGATGCGGCTCATGCCCGGGATGCGCTGCAGCGCGCGGCCCAGGTTCTGCACCTCGGGCAACTTGGAGCGCGACAGCACCAGGCCGGTGACCACCAAAAACAGCACGCCGAGCATGACGACCTCGATGAGGTTGCCCAGGCTGGGGGCGCCGATTAGGCGTCCGAGGGCCTCGGGCAGGTGCAGGCCGGCGACGTCGCGAAGCAGCCAGCGCACACCGAAGATCACCGCAACGCCGACAAGCGCCGCTGCCACCGCCCAGATGGAGGTGCGCAGCACGTCGCCGGCGCGCAGGGTGCCCAGCTTGCGGCGCAGAAGCAGCGCGCCGATGAGCGCGCCGGCGACGAAGCCGAAGCCGTTGGCCGCGCCGAGCAGCACCACCACGTGGCTGGGGTCTTGCGCGATGTACGGCGCGAGGCTGGACAGCAGGATCTTCGTGCCGGTGATGCCGGCGATGATGAACGTGGGCGTCCACGCTTCCTCGCGGGCGTAGAACACGCGCAGGTGCAGCATCACCAGCGCGTACGGAATCAGCGTGAACGAGGACGCGGAGATGGTTTGGCCGAGCAGGTGCGCCGCCTCGGGGCTGAACGAGCCGTAGGCGAACAGGGCGTGGGCGATGTCGGGGCCCAGCGCCGTCATGAAGATGATGATGGGGATCAGCGCGATGAATGTCAGCTTCGTGCCCATGGTCAGGTCCGCCACCACGGCTGCGTCGTCGCCGTCCGCGGCGTTGCGGGACATGCGCGGCATGATCGCGGTGAGCAGGGTGACGCCGATGATGCCGTACGGCATCTGCAGCAGCATCCAGTGCTGCTGGTAGATAAACTGCGCCGCCGCGTCCGCGTTGAACGCGATGCGGGAGGTAATGACGTAGCCGAACTGGCTGATCGCCACGTAGGTGATGATCGCCAGCGCCATGCCGCCGAACTGCTTCAGGCGCTCGTCGATGCCCCACAGCGGCCGCAGGTCAATGCCCAGCTTGCGCAGCGCGGGCAGCATGATCAGGCACTGCACCACCACACCAGCCGTGGTGCCAAGGCCCAGCAGCAGCACGTGCGGATTGCTTATCGACGTCGGCGCGGCCGGGTTCAGCTGCCCCGGCAGCGCCATATACGCCACGAGCACGGCGATGGAGACGATGTTGTTCGCCACCGGGGCCCAGGCGCCGGGCCGGAAGTGCTCCTTCGTGTTCAGGATGGCCATGAACAGGGAGAACATGCCGTAGAAAAAGATCTGCGGCAGCACCAAGAACGCGAACGAGGTGGTTTGGACGAGGTTGCCCTGCGAGTCCTCGTCCATCATCATCCTGGTCAACAGCGGCGCGGCCGCCACGGCGACGACCGTGACCACCGTCATCAGCGTCAGGGTGAGCGTGAACAGGCGGCGGATGAACGCCGCGCCGTTGTCGGCGTCTTCCTTCTCCGCGCGCACCAGCACCGGCACCACCAGGGCGGTGAGCACGGAGCCGAGCACGATCTCCGTGATCAGGTTGGGAAGGGTGTTGGCGGTGTTGAAGGACGCCGCCACAACCTCGCCGAGGGCCGCGCCGATGAGCACGGTGCGGATGAACCCGGTGATGCGCGAGATCAGGGTGGCCACGGCCATGGAGCCGGTGGCGCGCACGACCTTCTCCCCGCCCTCGGCGGGCTGCTCCTCCTCGGCTGCCTGGGGCTCGGCGACAGCGACCGCCGCCGTGCCCGCCGCGCCAGCCGCTACCGTGTCGGCGGTCTCCGGCGGCGCGATGGTCTCGCCCTTGGGGCTGGTGGTCAGCAGCGACTTATCCGGCGCGCCGTCCTCGAGCTCTTCGCGCGCCGGCTTGGTTTCGCGCGGTGCCGGCACCGGCGCTGGCGGCGCTGGGGCGACAATGCGCCGGCGCAGTCCCTGTTCCGTCACTTGGTTCTCCGATTCTTACGTTGTGTGGCTCGTTCCCGTTCGCGTCCGGAAGGCGGGCTGCCCCGCGCGCCGCGCACCGCGATCACCACCAGCATCGCGGCCAGCATCAGCGCCGCCACGGCGAGCCAGCGGCCCACCGTGAACCGGGTGGTGCGCACGGCGATGTCCACCGGCTGGGAGATCGGCTGCCCGTTTGTGCTGGCCAGGTACAGGTTCAGGTCGGTGCTGCGGGAGGTTTCGGGCAAATCCGCAGTCATCTGCACGGTGACCGACCCGCGAGCCGGGATGCGCAGCACGTCTGGCACGTGCAGGCGGGCGTCCGCTGGCCCGGAGAAGTTGATGGAGGTCTCCACCGGCAGCGGCAGCCCGTTGCGGGCCACGATGAGAAGCGGGCTGGAGTTTGAGGTGCGTGTGTAGACGTTGCCGGGCGGGATCAGGTCCACCGCCGAGCGAAGGTCGCCCAACGCGGCGCGCGAGGCGCCGAGGCGCTCGCTGGTGGCCTGGACCGCGTCGCTGTAGCGCGACATTGCACGGCGCTGGCCGATGGACAGCGCCTGCAGCAGGTCCCGGCGCAGCGGCAGGGTAAACCCGTAGCGCGTGAGCGCGATGCTGGAATCCGGCACCATCAGCCCGGTCAGGTCGTTGATGAACCCGGCCTGCTGCGTCACCTGCAGCACCTCCGCGTCGGTGAACGCGGTGGGGTCCGTGTGCTCCGCCGGCTCGCCCGCCGGCGCGGCATCCACCGGCGCGTCCAGGTAGGCACCGAACGCCATGGGGTGCGCGCCCGCGCCGGTGACCAGCTCCGCCACGGTGCCCAGCACGGCGGCGGCGGTGTCCGCGTCCCAGTTCGCCGGCGGGTTGACCAGGATCGGATCCGGGTGCTCCTCGGCATCCCCCGCCACCCAGGCGGACTGGGCGGCCAGGCGCACCGCGGCGGCGGCGTTGGTGTCGCGGGCGGCCTTGGAGTCCACGGCGTAGTTGTAGCGCAGGTTCTCCTCTGAAAAGCCGGTGGTTTCGGGGTCCACGCCGGTGGCGGCCAGCACGGTGGCCAGGGAGGACTGGTAGCCCACCGTCATCACGCCCGGCGCGATCCAGCCGGTGTCTCTGCCCGGGGCGGCGCTGAGCACGCGCACGGGCTGCTGCGGGGCGGGTGCGGCGGCCCCGGCGAGGTCCGCCATGTCGGCGCGCTCGAGGGCGCTTTCGGACCCGTCGTGCTCCTCCTGCACGCCTGCCGCCTCCGCGCGCTCCCATGCGGCCTGCATGCCTTCGTCCCTGACGGTGGAGCGCGAGTGGTCCGCCCAACCCAACGCGGGCGCGGTGCCGTCCTCGACGTAGCCCGTGCCGGTGACCACGGTGTTGAGCGTGCCGGCGGTGCCCAGCACGCGCTGCAGCACGAACGGCCCGCGCTCCACGGCCTCGCGCATGAGCCACTTATCGCCGGTGCGCGCCACGGCGTTCAGGTCCGCGTTCGCCCACGGCAGGGACACCACGCAGCCGGTGGCGGCGATGTGGCGCACCTTGTCCAGCCACACCTTCGCGTCGTCCGCGCCGGCGCCGGGTTCGCCGTCGGGGGCGACTTCACCTCCCCAGGAGTCGCGCAGGCGCTTCGGCTCTTCCACCACGGCGGGGCGTTCGTCGTCGACGGTGTAGCCGTGCTGCATGCGGTCCACGGTGTCTAGCAGCGCGGGGTCCAGCGCCACGCAGGTGGCGTAGCCGACCTCGGGTGTTTGCGCTGCCTCAATGTACTGGTCCACTAGCTGGCTCAGCCGCCCCTCGGGCGCGAGCTGGCCCGCCAGGGAGTCGTTCGCCAGCACCAGCGGCTGCGTCTCGGGCGCCTCGCCGGTTTCGCCGGGCAGGATGTCCACGTCGGCGGTCACCGGGTACAGCGCGGTCAGCTCCGCGGCCCGGATGTTGTCGCGCACGCCTCTGACACCCAGATGGAAGCGGTCGGTGTCGAGGGGGGCACCGGAGGCGTCGAGAAGCTGCAGCATGATGGGGTACGTGCCCACATCCGGCAGGTCGAGGCCCAAGTCCATCTCGATCTCCAGCGAGTCCCCGGGGGCCAATTGCCTATCGACGTCACGCGCGTCCCCCACCACCTGATACTCCTGCGGGCCAGCGATGGCGGCGTAGCGCTGCTCCATCACCGTGGCCACCGCAGAGGCGCGGCGCGGGACCACGCTCAAGCCCTCGAGCGTGTCGCCGGAGTGGTTGGTCACGCGAAGTTTCACGTGAAACGGGTCGTGCGCGGAAACGGAGCGCGGCGCCTCGACGACCTCGACGCTCGCCTGCTCGCCCTCGGACGGGCGCACGGTCAGGTTCGCCCACTGCTCCGTCACTTCCGGGTTGTCCGGCGCCAGCGGCACTGCGGGGGCGGCGAGCACGACGGCAGCCAGCGCGGCGTACCGGTTCATCGCGGAGTTGCCCTTCCGGCCTTCTTTTCCTTCCTGGCCAGATCCGGCATCCGGTCGTACGCGATGCGGGCGAGCTTGCGCTCATCGGCGTAGGCGAGGTGCTCCATCAGGTCGCTCATGGGCACCCACGCCACCTCGGTGACCTCCGGGTCCTCGTCGTTGAACACGCCGTCGACGTAGCGCAGCAGGTTGTGGTGCACCGTCTTGTGGATGCGTACCCCGTCGGAGACGAACCAGTAGTCGATCGTGCCCAGGGTGTCGAAGGCCTCGCCGGTGATCCCGGTTTCCTCCCACACCTCGCGCTCGGCGGTGACCCACTGGTGCTCGCCGTTTTCCACGTGGCCCTTCGGCATGGACCACAGCAGCCGCCCGCGGCGGTCCAGGCGCCCGATGAGCGCGACGTAGATGCGGCTCATGTCCACCTTGCCGTCCTTGCCCACGGCCTCGGCCATGCCGGAGACCACCAGGCCGCCGGCCGAGGTCTCGTCGCGCGTCTCTATCGACGAGTCGTGCTGCTGGTACTGCGACCTGCGGCGATTGTGCTGCTTGCGCCCGCCGCGGGAGTTTTTCCCGCGGCGGTTATTCCGCTTCCGCTTCGGCTTGTCTCCCTGCTGCTGTTGCTGCTCGGCGGGTTTGCCCCCGCGCCGGCGCCGCGGCCGGCGCTTACCGCCGCCGGAGCCCCCCTTGCCGCTGGTGGGCCCCGGAACCGGGCGCTGGTTGTCACTCATTCGTGTCATGCTATCGGTCTTTCGGCCGGTTGTGGTACTTCCCGCGCGGGGGTGGCGGGTATCGTGTCCCGGGTGACGCAGAAGCTCTTCGATATGCCAGACCCGACCGACCCGCTTGCCGCCCCCGCGCTGATGGCGAGGGCGCAGGATGTCGTCGCCAAGCATGCTGCTCTGCTTGAGCCCCTCGCGCAACTGTTTTCCGGCCGCGGCGAGACCTTATATATGGTCGGCGGCTCCGTGCGCGACGCGATGCTCGGCCGCGGGGTGCACGACCTCGACTTCACCACCTCCGCCCGGCCCGAGGTGATCCAGGAGATCCTGGACGAGTGGGGCGAGAAGGTGTGGGACACCGGCATCGAGTTCGGCACCGTCTCCGCCATCCGCCACGGCGAAACCGTGGAAATCACCACCTTCCGCTCCGACCTCTACGACGGCGTGACGCGCAACCCCGAGGTCACCTTCGGCGACACGCTCGAGGGCGACCTCGTGCGCCGCGACTTCGCCTGCAATGCAATGGCCATTGAGCTTTCGCTTAACGACGAGCTCCGCCTCTCCCCCACCTTCCACGACCCCGTCGACGGGTTGGGCGACCTTGTGGAGCAGGTCCTGGACACCCCGCAGGAACCCGAGGTGTCGTTTAGGGACGACCCGCTGCGCATGCTGCGCGCGGCCCGCTTCGTCTCCCAGCTGGGCTTTCGCGTGGCCGACCGGGTTTATGACGCGATGTGCGACATGGCGGGCGAGATCGGGCGGATTACCGCCGAGCGCGTACAGGCTGAGCTGGATAAACTCATGCTCGGCGCCCGTCCCTGGGAGGGCATCGACCTGCTGGTTTCCACCGGCGTGGCTTCGTATATTTTGCCCGAGATTCCCGCGCTGCAGCTGGAGACCGACGAGCACATGCAGCACAAGGACGTCTACCGCCACTCCCTGACCGTGCTGCGCCAGGCCACCGAACTGGAGGACGAGGGCCCGGACCTGAAGCTGCGCTGGGCGGCGCTGATGCACGACATCGGCAAACCCGCCACCCGCGCGCCCAAGGAAGGCGGCGGCGTGACCTTCCACCACCACGAGGTGGTCGGCGCGAAGATGACCCGCAAGCGCCTGAAGGCCCTGAAGTACCCGAAGCACGTCATTTCCGACGTGGGCCAGCTGGTGTTCCTGCACATGCGCTTCCACGGCTTCGGCGAGGGCCAGTGGACCGACTCCGCCGTCCGCCGCTACGTCACCGACGCCGGAGAACTGCTTCCCAAGCTGCACAAACTCGTCCGCGCCGATTCCACCACCCGCAACGCCAAGAAGGCCGCGCGCCTGCAGCGCACCTACGACCACCTGGAGGAGCGCATCGCGGACATCGCCGCCAAGGAGGACCTCGCGCGCGTGCGCCCGGACCTGGACGGCAACGAGATCATGCAGATCCTGGGGCTCGAACCCGGCCCGGAGGTGGGCAAAGCGTGGAAGCATCTCAAGGAGCTGCGCCTGGAGCGCGGCGAGCTGGACCACGACGAGGCCGTCGCCGAGCTGAAAGCCTGGTGGGAGAAGGAAAATGCCTGAGTATTTCTACGCAGACCGCCTGTTCAACGCACTGGAGCGGGTTGATCCGGAGCCGGGCATGCTGCTCGTTTCCGCGCCCGGCATGTTCTCGCCCGAGTTTGCCCGCACCGTGGTGCTCGTGCTTGAGCACGACACGGACCACACCCTCGGCGTGGTGCTAAACCGCCGCAGCGAGGTCGCCGTAGCCAACGTCATGCCCGGCTGGGAGGAGCTGGCCGCCAGGCCGCAGGCCGTGCACATCGGCGGGCCGGTCAGCCCCGAGTCCGCGGTGGGCCTGGGCGTGACCGCGGCCGGCGCGCCCGAGAACCCCTACCTCAACCGCCTGGCCAACCGCCTCGTGCTCGTGGACCTGAACGCCTCTCCCCTGGAGGTGAGCGAGCTTCTCGACGGCATCCGCATCTTCGCCGGCTACGCCGAGTGGGCGCCGGGGCAGCTCGACGACGAGATCCTTCGCGGCGACTGGTTTGTCACCCCCGCCCTGCCCAGCGACGTCGTCGCTCCCGCGGGTGCGGATCTTTGGGGTGACGTGATGCGTCGACAAGCAATGCCTTTGCCCCTGTTCGCCACCTTCCCAGCGAACCTCGAGGACAATTAGTGGCCGTTTCACGTGAAACATCGGCGGAGATTCGGCTGGGGCTTCGCGATACCTGGCTGGTCGCCCTTGGGTTGGTGCCGCTCGGGCTGGCGTTCGGCCTGCTGATGACCCAATCCGGCTTCGCGTGGTGGTGGACCCCGATCTTCTCCACCGTGATCTACGCCGGGTCCATGGAGTTTCTGGCCATCGACATGGTCCTCACCGGCGTCGGCCCCGTGACCAGCGCGATCACCGGTTTCATGGTGAACTTCCGCCACCTGTTTTACGGGCTGACGTACCCGCGCTCGGAGATCCGCCGGGGTGTGCCGTCGGCGTACGCCACCTACGCGCTCACCGACGAGGTCTACGCCATCACTTCCACCCTGCGCGAACGCCCCTCGGGCCCGCGTCTGCTCACTATCTCCGTCGTGTGCCAACTGGCGTGGGTGCTCTCCGGTATTGCCGGCGCACTTGCCGGGGCGGTGATCCCAGCCGGCGTGGAGGGCTTCGACTTCGCGCTGACCGCCCTGTTCGCCGTCCTGGCCTACGAGGCTTTCCAAGACCAGCCGCGACCTGTCCGCCCCGTTGATCGCAGGCACCCTGGCGCTGGTGGCGGCGTTGCTGCTGCCGGGCCAGGTGATCATCCTGGCGCTTCTGTCCTACTTCCTGGTGCTCGTCCTGCGCTTCTGGTTCCCGCGTGTGGACGACTCCCTTTCCTGGCGGCTGCCCTGACCGGCAACATCGGGCTTCCCGAAGGCGCGACCCCCACCATGGTCGCCGCCGTACTTATCCCCATCGGCATCGTCACCGTACTCCTGCGCGCCCTGCCGCTTTCCATGTTGCGCGTGCTCAAGGGTAGCCCGTTCATCGACTTCCTCGCCGTGCTCATGCCCGTCGGGGTGATGACCGTCCTGGTGGCCTACACCGTGATCGGCCACGCCCACTCCCCCGCCCACCTCGCCTCCGCGCTCATTGCGTTAGCCGCCACCTTGCTCCTGCACCGCTGGAAGCGTCGCGCGGACCTGTCCATCTTCGCTGGCACTGCCCTGTACATGGTGTTGGTCAACCTGGTGTTTTAGGGGCCAGACGGCGTAGGCGTGCGATTCATATCGTTTCATCTGTTAAAAGTCAGGTGACCTGCGGTGATGTGTGTTTTACTGACGCAGTCCGGTTTTCTGGCAATCACACTCATGCATCGACCAAGGAGATCCCCCATGAAGCGCATCACCGCCGCCGCTCTGGCCGCAACCACCGCCCTGTCCCTTGCTGCCGTGCCGGCAAAGGCAGTTGAGATTAACGGGAAGGAAACCGGTGGCTATGGCCATAAGTCTTCTTCGCAGGTGACCTTCCCTGAGATGGAAAACTACATGGATGCCGCCACCGCAGCTGAGCGGGACAAGAAGGGCGAAGGTCTCTCCGCCCCGTTCCTTGGTTCCGCCCAGAGCGGCATCTTCGAAACCGAAACTGGTGAGGAAGCCGCCAACCAGGGTGCCGTAATGAACTCTTCCTACCGGAACGACGCTAACCGCGGCTACAAGCTCGGCACCACCTACGACATCCTTGTCGGCTCCGGCATCGCCGCAGGCGTCTTGGCACTCGTTGGCGCCGCCGCTGCCGCAGCGGGCAAGATCCCGGGTGTCCCGGGTGTACCGGCCGTTGAGCAGTTCTTCTAAGCCTCGCTAGTCGCTGAAGGACCAGTTGCACTCCTCCATGGTTCGCCTGATGTCGTCGCGCCGCGGCAGGGAGTAGTTCGTGGACACGAAGCGCGTCCCGTCGCGGTAGACGAAGTGGATGTCTGAGTGTTCCTTCAGCGTCTGCAGATACCCCTCCGTAACCAGGGAGTGGCAGGCGGAGCACAGCGGCAGGAGGTTCTCCAGGTCGGTCAAGCCCCCGGTGGCCCAATCCTCGATGTGGTGGATCTCGATGAAGCGCGTGTGCGTGCACCCCGGTGCCGCGCACTGCCCACCCCACATCGCCAGTAGCGCGTTGACCTGACCGTTTGTGGCCAGGCGCTGTTTGCGTCCGGTGTTGATGACGAGGCCGTTGGAGTTGACCGTCGATAGGCGTATGTCCGCATTTGCCAGCAAGCTTGCAATGGCTTTCGACGGCGCGCCCACGTTGTTGGGCATATACCCGCGCCCGTCCGGTGTTGCCAGAATGTTCACGTGCGCACCCGGCGTGGTCAGCGTGTTGCGCGGCGTCGTGCGTGCCATGTGGACGATGCCCATGAGCGCCCGCAGCAGCATGCGCCCGATGGGCAGCCCGTAGCCGGAGACCGTCTTCCGCGCGGGTCGGTTTTCCTCCGCCTCTTCGGCGCGCTCGAGGGCAATGTTGATTTCCTCGTTGACCTCGGGGTCCAGATCTTCGAGCACCTCGTCGAGGTTGCAGTACGCGATTTCGCCGATCTTCAACGCTGCGACGAACGCGGCGCCGTCCGCTGCATTCATATTGCCGTGGAACGCGATGTCGCCGTTGTCGCGCTTGTGCAGGCTCAGGTAGTACTGCGGGCTATCCTCGCCCTCCCCGTCCTGCGGCTTCTTCCCCGCCAGCGCGCATTCGAGCTCGTGGAAGCCCATCCCGAGGGCGAGATCGACCAGCTCACGCTCGTTTTCCGGGGTCATGTACTTCAGCAGCAGCCGCACCACTGAGTAGCTCAGCGCACCCTCGGTGAAGTGTGTGTGCAGGTACTGAAAGGGCCGCAGGCGGTGCGCGACGCTGACGTACTCGTGGGCGGTTGAGGATGACACGCCCAGGCGGCGCATGAGGAAGTGCGCGGTGGTCGTTGAGCCACATTCGATAGCAAGTGCGAGTTCATCAAACGTTTGAATTGCGGACAACAACTCCGCTTTGGTCTGGGTCATTGCGCGGTGCGAGTCTTCGATTTGCTGGCTTAATGCGATGGCGATGGGGTTGGGTTTTGTGGCAACTGCGGCGGTCATTTCGGGCCCCCTTGAGGCGAATGCGAGTTCGATTGCAGACATTATAAAACTCGCCCCCGACATTTCTCTGACCTGCGGAAATGCGGTTTATAGCGATTGCTATAACTTGTCGGCAACTCCGCATTGCGGACAAGTGGGAACTCACCAACTATTGGCAATTGCTTATCGACGTCAGCTCCGCCCAAGTCCGCCCCTCAGGCCACTCCGCAACTCCGCATTGCGGACAACTCCGACACCACCAACTATTGGGGCCCACCAACGAAAAAAGGCCCGCGCCGCTGACAGATCGAGCTAGGGTGCGCGGGTGCGCCACGGTGCCCATGGGCTGGTTGGCTCGGACGTTGACGTGGAACTCCGCATTGCGGACAACCCCGGCTCCATCAATGATTGGGGTCCACCAACGAAAAAGGCCCGCGCCGGTGGCGGGGCGGGCCGGAGGTTCGTCGATAGGCTATTGCAACTTTGCTTGAGCCTCTGACCAGAGGCCCTCGAACTCCTCCTCGCTGAGGTGGGTGGCGGTGATGCCCTCCATGGAGTCGTAGGTGCGCGGGTGTGGGACGGTGCCCATGGGCTGGTTGGCCTGGCCGATGACGCGGCCGTCGACGTAGATGCCGGTGATGGTCTCGGCGGGGTCGAGTTCGATCATACGGACCATGGTGCACTCGTGGGCTGAGATCTCCTCGAGCTCGGCGATGTTGAGCAGCTCGCCGCCGAGTTCGGGGACGTTGTAGTGGATGCGGACGAAATGTTTCACGTGAAACTCCTAGGAAATTCGGGAGGCGTACGCGGAGCAGATGACCAGTTGGCACATGTGGTAGATCATCAGCGGGATGATCAGGACGCCGAGCGAGGCACCGCCGAAGATGACGGTGGCCATGGGCAGGCCGGTCGCGAGTGACTTCTGGGTGCCGCACATTTGGATGGCGACGCGGTCCTCGCGCGGGAAGCGTAGCGCCTCCGGGAGGATGCGGGTAAGCCACAGCATAGCGACGACCAACGCGCAGGAAAACACGGTGAGGAACACGATCTCCCACGCGGAGACGTTCGACCAGACGCCGGAGACGACGCCGCGGGAGAACGCGGAGTAGACCACCATCCAGATGGAGCCGCGGTCAACGATCTTGGTGGCCTTTGACTTGGCCAGCTCCCCCACCCGTGGGACGAAGTTGTGCGCGAGCTGGCCAAGGATGAACGGCAGTAACAGCTGCAGCGCGATGTCGCCGAACACGGAAGCGTCCACGGACACCCCGTCGCCGGCGCCCATTAGCCACATCACCAAAAGCGGCGTGGCCACCACGCCGATGAGCGAGGACACCGACGCCGCCACCACCGCGCCCGAGACGTTGCCCCGTGCCACGCCGGTGAGCGCCACCGAGGACTGCACGGTGGACGGCACCAGCGACATGAACAGCAGGCCCTGGTACAGGTCCTCGGACATGAACGCCACCGTCGGGCGGGCGAGGAGGCCGATGACCGGATAGATGACAAACGTGAACGCCAGGATCAGCGCGTGCAGGCGCCAGTTGGTCAGGCCTTTGAGCGCCTCCTGGGTGGACAGGCGCGCGCCGTAGAGGAAGAACAGCAGCGCGATGCCCAGCTTCACCGCTACGGCGAACCCGTCCGCGAACGCGCCCCGGGCGGGCAGGACGAACGCGAGCGCCGCCGCGAGAACGATGCCGATGAGAAGCGGGTCGAGCTTCTTCATCTACTCGGCAACCGAGACTTTGTCGCCGGCGTCGGTCACGGGTACTTCGCGCATGCCGGTGACGGCCGGGCCGGAGACGCGGGCGCCGTCGGCGATGCTGAACACCGAGCCGTGGGCGGTGCACTTGACGGTGTCGCCCTCAACCTTGGTGATCTTCTTCTGCTGGTGCGGGCACACGCTGGAGTACGCCACGTAGGTGCCGGCGGTGGGCTGGGCGATGATGAACTTGTCCAGGATCACCGCGGAGCCGATAGGCACGTCGGTCTTGGCTACTTCTTCGGGGGCCGCTTCTCCGCAGGCGGCGAGGAACGCACCGGCAAACGTGGTTGCGGTGCCGAGCAGGAACATGCGTCGTGAACAGGTCATGATGCGATCGTAGCGCCCTTCATGGCCGCGACGTACTCGGTCAGCTCGGTTGTCAGCGCGTCCATATCGGTCACGCGGTTGCCGTCGATGTACTTGTCGATGATGTTGGTGATCGCCGAGCCCGTGATTGCGCCCGCGGCCCCCGCGGCGATCGCGTCGCGCACATGCTCCGGCTTCGAGATGCCGAAGCCCAGCAGCACCGGGGCCCCGCCGAACTTGCGCACATTATCGACGACCTCGCGCAGGCCCTCCACCGTCGCCTCCTTGTCCGCGCCGGTCACCCCGTCGCGGGAGATGGCGTAGATGTAGCCGCGCGAGTTCGCGGCCACCGCCTCGAGCGTGGCTTCCGACGCCTTTGCCGGGGCGATGTAGATCGGGTCGATGCCGGCCGCGGTGGCGGCTGCGCTGAAGGGGGCGGACTCGCGCACGGGGACGTCGGGAAGCAAAACGCTGTCTGCACCCGCCTCCTTGAACTCGCGGTAGAAGCGTTCGAGGCCGCGCGCGTGCGCGACGTTGCCGTACACCAGCATGCCGATCGGCAGGTCCGGGTAGCGCTCGCGGATGGTGCGGATTTGCGCGAGCGCCTTATCGACGGTCGCTCCGCCCGCCAACGCCCTCACATGCGCACCTTGAATAGCCGGGCCGTCCGCGACCGGGTCGGAGAACGGCACGCCGAGCTCCACGGCGTCCGCGCCTGCGTCGACGACGGCGGAGACGATCTCCACCGCATCTTCCGGGGTCGGGTCCGAGAGCATGATGAAAGGCACGAACGCGCCCTCTCCCCTAGTGAAGAGTTTCTCGTAGCGGCTCATTTACTTTTCCTCTCTATCTGCAAGCGTTGCTCGCACGTGGGCGATGTCTTTGTCGCCGCGGCCGGATACGGTGACCAGGATGTGCAGCGGCTCCATGTCGGACGGGTGCTCGGCGGCGCGCTTCAGCGCGTACGCGAGAGCGTGGGAGGACTCGAGCGCGGGGATGATGCCCTCGTGGCGGGACAGGGCCTGGAAGGCGTCGAGGGCCTCGTCGTCAGTCACCGGCACGTAGGAAGCTCGGCCGGACTTGGCCAGGTGGGCGTGCTCCGGGCCGACGCCCGGGTAGTCCAGGCCGGCGGAGATGGAGTAGGACTCCTCCACCTGGCCGTCTTCGTCGCACATCAGGTACGAGTACGTGCCGTGGAGCAGACCGGTCGTGCCCTGGGCGATAGCCGCGCCGTGGGCGCCGAGGCCGAAGCCCTCTCCCCCGGGCTCGGCGCCTACGAGCTCGACACTGGTGTCGTCGATGAAGTCCGCGAAGGTGCCGATCGCGTTGGAGCCGCCGCCGACGCATGCGACCACCACGTCCGGCAGCCGTTCGGTGCGCTCGAGGATCTGGGCGCGGGCCTCGGTGGAGATCACGCGGTGGAACTCCTTGACGATCTTCGGGAACGGGTGCGGCCCGGCCGCGGTGCCGAGCAGGTAGTGGGACTCGTGGAAGGTGGCGGTCCAGTCGCGCAGCGCCTCGTTCACCGCGTCTTTCAGGGTGCCCGCGCCGGATTCCACGCCGACGACCTCCGCGCCCATCAGCCGCATGCGGTACACGTTCGGCGCCTGGCGCTCCATGTCGGTTTTGCCCATGTAGATCACGCAGTCCAGGCCGAGCAGCGCGCAGGCGAGCGCGGTGGCGGTGCCGTGCTGGCCGGCGCCGGTCTCCGCGATGATGCGGGTTTTGCCCATTTGCTTGGCAAGGAGCGCCTGGCCGATCACCTGGTTGGTCTTGTGCGCGCCGCCGTGGACGAGGTCCTCGCGTTTGAGGAAGATGCGCGCGTTGCCCTCGAGCGGCAGGTTGCGGCATTCGGTCAGCGGGGTGGGCC
Source organism: Corynebacterium sp. ACRQP (assembly GCF_022345915.1). NCBI lineage: Bacteria > Bacillati > Actinomycetota > Actinomycetes > Mycobacteriales > Corynebacteriaceae > Corynebacterium > Corynebacterium sp. ACRQP. The sequence continues at coordinate 32,502 of NZ_JAKRMZ010000024.1, forward strand.
GGCCGAGGTAATCGCGGAGCAGGCTACGGTACTCGTCCATGAACGCGTCGTCGTTGAACGCGTCGACGAAGGCTTGTTCGAGCTGGTCGAGCGCCGGGATGAGCGATTCGGGGACGAACTGTCCGCCGAACTCGCCGTAGTAGGCAGGGAGCAGGGTCATTGTGTCAGTCCTTAATTGTGGAAGTCGCGGATGGTGGCGAAGCCTCGCTGCAAGGCGGCAGCGTCCTTGTGTCCGCGGGGGTCTTCGAAGCCGGAGTTGAGGTCGAGGCCGGTGCAGCCGGTGCGCAGCGCGTCGGCGAGGTTGGCGGGCGTCAGCCCACCGGCGAGCAGCGCATCGGTGGTGGGGATGCGGGACCAGTCGAACCGCTCCCCCGTCCCACCGGCGCCGGAATCGAGCACTAGCTTGTCGACGAGCTCCGCCACGCCCGCCGCATCATTGGGCCCGGTCATGTCGACAGCGCGCCACACTTGTACGTCGACCTCGCCGCGGACGCGCTCGATCAACGCTCGTTCCGCCTCGAGCGAGCCCTGGTACGGGGCGTGGACCTGCACGGCGGCGACGCCGGGCTGGACCAGTTCGCCGTAGCCGGAGGTGCGGCGCGACACCGCAACGTAGTCCAGGCCCGGCTCCGCGGCGATGATCTCCGCGGCCGTTTCACGTGAAACATTGCGCGGGGAAGCCTCCTCGAAAATCAGCCCGCCGTACACCGCGCCGGCCGCCTTCGCCGCCTGGGCCGCGGATGCCGAGCGCAGGCCGCAGACCTTGTTTGGGCCGTAGACCAGCTCGCGGCAGGCGCGGTCGATGTCCGGCTGGGAGGTCAGCTGCGAGCCGACGAGGAACCCGTCGGAGTGCCCGCCGAGTCGGCGGATGGTGGCGGCGTCGCGGATGCCGGACTCGGCAACCACCACCGCCCCGTCCGACGCGAGTGCGGCCAGGCGTGCGGAGCGGTCGAGGTCGATGGAAAGGTCGTGGAGGTTGCGGTGGTTCACGCCGAAGATCTTCGCGCCCAACCGGGTGGCCCGCGCCGCCTCGTCCTCGTCGATGACCTCGGTGAGCACGTCCATGCGCAAAGACTCCGCCACCGAGGCGAGGTGCGCGTACTCCTCGTCGGACAGCACCGACAGCATTAGCAGCACCGCGTCGGCGCCGAAGTAGCGGGCGGCGTAGATCTGCACCTCGTCGACGATGAAGTCCTTGCACAGTACCGGCAGGTGCGTGGTGGCTGCGACGGTGGCGAGGTGGTCGTAGTCCCCGCCGAAGTAGTCGGGCTCGCACAGCACGGAGATCGCGGAGGCGTAGCGCGAGTACACGCTCGCGATCTCCCCCGGCTTGTAGTCCTGGCGGATCGTGCCGAGTGAGGGCGAGGCGGACTTGCACTCCATGATGTAGGAGGCGCCGGGGGCGGCCAGAGCGTCGTAGAGTGACCGTTCGGAATACCGTAACGTGTCGAAACGAACGTGACTCACTCTGTCACGTATTCCGTCAATGTGACGTTTACGGTTCGCCACAATTTCGGTCAAAATCTTAGCCACTGTAGTCCGCCTCCTCGTGGGTGCGCAGCCACTGGGCGACGGAGCCGTCGGCAAGCAATTGCTTCGCATGCGCGGTGCCCTCGGCGAGCGAGTCCGCCATGCCGTAGAGGTAGACCATCGCGCCGGCGTTCACGGCAACGGCGTCGCGGTGCGCGGCCGGCCCCTCCCCCGCAAACGTCGCGCGCATGGCGGCGGCGTTCTCCTCGCCGTCGCCCCCGCGGAGGGCCTCGAGCGTATGCTTATCGACGCCAAGCTCCGCCGGCGCCACCGTATAGTGCGAGATCTCGCCGCCTTTGAGCTCCCAGACGAGGGTGTCGCCGTGGACGGCGATCTCGTCGGTGCCGGCGCCGTGGACCACAAGCGCGCGGGATCGCCCGAGGGTTTTCATGGTCTCCGCAATAGTTGGTCCCAACCCAGGATTTGCGATACCCATAATTTGGAATTCCGGTCGTGCGGGACTCAATAATGGGCCCATCGTGTTAAAAAGCGTGCTCACGCCGAGTTTCTTGCGCACTGGCTGCACGAAGGCGATAGCGGGATTGTACGCCGGGGCGAACAGGAAGGTGAAGTTCGAGGACTCGAACTGGCGCACCGCGCGGTCCGGGTCCAGATCCAGCGGGATGTTCAGCGCCTCCAGCACGTCGGCCGAGCCGGACTTGGAAGACACCGAGCGGTTGCCGCACTTGATCATCTTCACCCCGCCGGCCGCCGCGACGAGGGAGGCGGCGGTGGTGATGTTGATTGTGTTCGCGCCGTCGCCGCCGGTGCCCGCAGTGTCCATGATCCCCTTTCCCGTCACCGGGAAAGGGCGGCCCGCCGCGAGGAACGCCTTGGCCGCGCCCGCGATGTCGGCGAAGGTCTCGCCGCGGGTGCGGATGGTGGCAAGCAGCGCCGCGATGTGGACGTCGTCGTAGTCGCCGACGGTCAGCGGGGTGAACGCCTCAACCGCGTCCTCCAAGGTCGGGGCGGGGTTGTTGATGAAGCGGCGGAAGATCTCAACGTGGTCAGCCATTGTCGCGTCCTTTCTGCAGCAGGTGTTCCACGCAGCGCTCCAGAAGCTGGGGCCCTGCGGGGGTGAGGATGGATTCGGGGTGGAATTGGAAGCCGATGGAGTAGCCGTCGTCGGTCTCGGCGGCCATGATCACCTCGCCGATCTGGGTGTCCGTCCAGGCCAGCGGAGTGATCCCGTTGGGCGCTTCGGGCGCGCCTAGGGAGTGGTAGCGGGCAACCGGCACGTCCAGGCCGGGGTGGCCGGGGGCGCCGCCGACCGTGAGGCCGTCGAAAAGCGGGTGCGGTTGAGTCAGCCGCATGGGCACCGAGGTGCCGTGCTCGGGGCCGCACGGTCGCACGCGGCCGCCGAAGTGCTCGATGAGCGCCTGGTAACCCAGGCAAATGCCCAGGATGGGGATGTGGCCCTGCGCGCGCTCGATGACCTCCATCATGCAGCCGGCGGCCGCGGGGTAACCGGGGCCGGGCGAAAGCACGATGAGCTCCGGGTCCACGCCGAGCACCGTGTCGGCGGAAACCGCGTTGCGGTAGACCACGGTGTCGAAGCCAGCGAGCGCGTCGACGAGGTTGTAGACGAAAGAGTCCTGGTTATCCAGCAAAACGATCACTTGTGCACCTCCAGTTCGCGGCCCGCGGCGAGTGCCTGGAGCACCGCGTAGGCCTTGTGCAGGGTCTCGTCGGCCTCCGCCTGCGGGATGGAGTCGCGCACCACGCCCGCGCCGGCCTGCACCGTGGCCACACCGTTGGCCACGAACGCGGAGCGGATGACAATGCAGGTGTCGAAGTCGCCGCTGCCGTGCAGGTACCCAACCGCCCCGCCGTAGGAGCCGCGGCGCGTGCCCTCCACCCCGCGCAGCAGCTCGGTGGCGCGCAGCTTCGGGGCGCCGGTGAGCGTGCCCATGTTCATGCAGGCGCGGTACGCGTCCAGCGCGTCCAGGTCCGCAGCAAGCGTCGCGGTGACGCGGCTGACCAGGTGCATCACACGCGAGTAGCGGTCTACCTGCAACAGTTCGCGGACGCGACGGGTGCGCGGCTCGGCCACGCGGGCCATGTCGTTGCGGGCCAGGTCCACCAGCATGGTGTGCTCGGCCACCTCTTTGGCGTCGGTGCGCAGCTGCAGCTCCATGCGGGTGTCCAGCTCGTGGTTGACCGTCCCGTCCGGATTCAGCCCGCGCGGGCGCGTGCCGGCGATCGGGTACAGCTCCACCTGGCGGGTGGCGTGGTCGAACTTCAGGTTCGATTCCGGCGAGGCGCCGAACAGCTCGTAGCCGGGTCCGCGCAGGTAGAACATGTACGGCGAGGGGTTGGACTCGCGCAGCCTGCGGTACGCCCCGAACGCGTCCGAGCACTCCGCGGTGAACGCGCGGGCCGGCACCACCTGGTAGATGTCCCCGTCCGCGATGTGCTCTTTGAGCCCCTCCACGTGCCCGCGGAAGTCGGCGTCGGACACAGTCGCCTTGACGACGGCACGCTCCGCCGCCCCGGTGGAAGGCTGATAGGCGGGCACGGGGCCGTCGATAAGCGATGCGAGCGGCTCGAGGTCGATGCCTTCACCCGCGGCATCCACCCCCGCGAGGTACGCCGTGCCGTTCTCGTGGTTGACGCGCAGGAGCACCTCGGCGAGGACGAACTGGAAGTCCGGGTAGGTGTTCGGGCCTGCCTCCACGGCGGGCAGCTGCTCGAATGAGTCGAGGTAGTCGTAGGCGAAGCCGCCGGCGAGGAACGGGAAGTCCTCGTTGCCGTAGCCCGCGCGGGTGGTCAGGGCGCGCAGCACGTCGGCGGTGGACGGGGCGGTGAGGCGCTCGCGCTCGTCCGCGGCGTGGGAGGCGGGGAACTCGTAGGTTTGCTCCCCCACCCGGTAATCCTCCAGGCCCAGGTTCGCGGCGATGACCTCGCCGGATGGGGTGAGCGGCTGAACCTCAACGCGGCTACCGGTGCAGGTCACGCGCACCGAGGCGCGTAAGACCGCCACGGACTGCAGGCCGTTGCGGGTGGTGATGTCGGCGGACTCGAGTAGCACGGAATCGTCCGCGTCGAGTCCGCCGATGTGGGCGAAGAGGCTGGCCACGTCCTCGTGGTAGCGCACCTCGCGGTGGGTGTATTGCATCTGGTCCTCGGTTCTTTCGTATTCGTCGCACCGAGGGTGAAAAAAGGGCCCGCGGCGCTTGGGGTGCAAGCTGGCGGGCCGTGACTTCGTAGGTGGCGCGCCAGTTAGGCGAGCCACCACCAGTTCAAAGAAGTCGTGTACGTCACAAGGGACAACTATAGCGGAACCGAAATTCCGCAGGGATTTTTATTCAGGGAGTTGGTACCGTCCGCGCGGGGCGGCGGCGACGAGGCCGTCCACCTTCAGCCCGGTAATCGCGGCGTGGGTGGCAACCTCCGGGTTCGTGTGCGGGGCGTCCACCAGGGCGCGGCGGACGATCTCGGCGGCGATGTCTTTGTACGCCATCGGCTCCCCCGCCTCGCGCAACACATCCAGGATCGCTTCTTGCCAAGTCATGGGCACCTACTTCTGGTCGTCGGCGTGGCCGGCGGCTCGTCGTAAAGCATCAATGTTCACCGCGGGCTTGGGCTCCTCCGCCTGCTGCTCCCGCGCCTGCTCCACGGCCGCGGCCGCACGCGCGCCGAAGTTGCCGCCGAGCGACGCCGCGACGACGGCCGCCACCAGCGCCACCGCCGGCAGCAGCCACATCCAGCCGGACGCGATGAAGGAAAACGCGGCGCCGAACGCCAGCGCCACGCCCGCCAGCACCCAAAACGGGCCAGCGACCTTGTGCGCCTGGTCCCAGATCGCGCGGTCTTTGCGCACCGCCGGGACGTGGAGGCCGAACCACTTGTTGCCCGGCAGCTTGCCTCCGGCGGCGAGCGCGCCGGGGATGAGCAGAAGCAGGGTCAGCAGGATGAAGATGATGCCGACAACGACGTTGAGAGTGCTCATATTTTCAAACGGGCTCATGGCTTCCAAGCATACGGCGTGGGCAGACACGAAGGAAAAGGGCAACAAAATGCAGTGTGCTGTATAATTACCGGCTACTCTGGACACATGAAAAGTAAGCTCTTAGGGTCGCTACTCTTCTGGGTAGTTGTCGCCATCTTTCTCGGGTTCCTGTGCAGCCTGTTCTTCCCGGACTGGCTTGCTCGTGTCTTTATCACCTTCAACGGCCTGTTCTCCAACTTCCTCGGCTTCTTCGTGCCGGTGCTGATCTTCTCGCTTATCGCGCCCGCCATCGCGGGTCTGGGCCGCGGCGCCGGCAAGTGGCTGGGCATCACCGCGGGCGTGGCGTTCGGTTCCACCGTCATCTCCGGCCTGATCGCCTGGGGCACCGGTAGCGCGCTGTACCCGAAGCTGTTGTCGGGCAAGGACCTGATCACCAACGTGGCTGACCCCGACGAGGGCGGCCTGACCCCCTACTTCACCGTGGAGATGCCGCCGCCGCTGGCGATTATGTCCTCGCTGCTGCTCGCGTTCGTGGTGGGCCTGGCCATGACCGCGGTGAAGTCCGACAACCTCTACAACGTGCTGGAGGAGCTCAACGACGTCGTGCTCAAGGTCGTGGTCACCTTCGTGATCCCGCTGCTTCCGCTGTACATCTTCGGCACCTTCCTGGGCCTGGGCATGAACGAGAACTTCGGCGACACCATGGCCGCCATGGGTGTGGTGCTGCTGCTGTCCGTGGTCATGACTTTGGTCGTCGTTCTGTTGCAGTACCTCGTGGCCGGCGCGGTCGCGGGCGTGAACCCGTTCAAGGCGCTGAAGAACATGCTGCCGGCGTACTTCACCGCGCTGGGCACCTCGTCGTCCGCGGCGACCATCCCGGTCACCTACGAGTCCACGCTGAAGAACAACGTTGACGAGGACGTCGCCGGCTTCGTGGTCCCGCTGTGCGCGACGATCCAGCTGTCCGGCTCGATGATGAAGATCATGCTCTACGCCCTGTCCATCGTCTACATGGCCAGCCTGGACATCTCGGGCGGTCAGATCTTCGGCTTCATCCTCCTGCTGGGCATCATGATGATCGCGGCCCCGGGTGTGCCGGGCGGCGCCATCATGGCGGCCGCGGGCCTGCTGCAGTCCAACCTCGGCTTCGACGAGTCGATGCTCTCGCTCATGATCGCGTCCTACATCGTCGTCGATTCCTTCGGCACCGCCGCCAACGTCACGGGCGACGGCGCGGTCGCGCTGATCGTGAACAAGTTCGCGTCGGGCAAGCTGCACAAGCAGTCGCCTATCGACGAGCCTTCGGTCGCCGCCACCGGCTCCACCGCCGTGTAGCAGTCCCCTGCTGCCGCGCTGAACCGCCCTCCGGGGCGGTTTTCTTCTGCCCGTGTTTCACGTGAAACTATGGGCTGTCACTGTATTGGGAGGGTCCTCACTGTAAAAAGAGACGGCGTCACTGTAAAAACAGAGGGCGTCACTGTAAAAAGAGAGGGAAAAATGGGTTCTCACTGTAAAAAGAGACGGCGTCACTGTAGAAAGTGAGGCCCAATAGGTTTCACGTGAAACATCGCCGGCTCCCGGACCACCCCGCGCCCAGCGCAATCGACTACCCTCTTGCGCATGCCCTTCGAGATCGTCACCACCCACTTCGTGGCCCACGAGAGCGACCTCGAGGAGGCGTACGAGCTCTACCGGGAGCGCATCGAAACGAGTGGTGCTGTCATCTCGGCGGTCTCCCCTCGCCCGCACCCCATCGAGGACGAATTCACACTCTGGGACCTGCGCTGCCAGGCGGCCTACGATAACCTGCCCGCCCCGGAGCAGATGCAGCTGTACGAGCTCAACGCGCTCGTGGACTTCGCCACCACCAACCGCGATAACGCCATCGAAAAGTTCTTCTTCGAGGACCACGACGCGCCGACACACCTCCCCGCCAGCCTCGGCGGCCTGACCGACCTCACACTCCGCGACGAGCCGCACGGCACCCTGTCGCTCACCACCATCGTCTACCTCGGCTCACCCGAGCACATGCTGCTTGCGCAGAAGCTTTTCGACGACACCGTGGCCGACCTCAATGCCGTCGCCTACCAGCCATACGTGGCCCCGCTCGAGGGCACGGAGCACGCGGGGCTGGTCGGTCCCCTGTGGCTTCGCGATGCCACGCTGAACATCATCGGCAAGGGCGACGGGTACTTCTCCCCCGGCAAGGAGGCGTGGGCGGGGTGGTTGTTGACGTCGGATGGGCCGGAGGACGTCGATAGGCAATTGCGCGAGCGCATCGACGCCGACGCCGTGGTGATCACCCGCGCGGTGCAGGAGCCGTTCTAGATACGAAAAAGCACCGGCGCGGAGGAAGGGATACTCCGTGCCGGTGCCTTTCTCGTGGTGCGCTTACGGCGTCATCTGCGGGCTCAGCGGATCAACCTGCTCCGGAGCCTCTGCCCCGCCCAACGGGGAGTCGGAGACCTCGGCGCCGCCGAGCGGCGAATCGGTCATCTCGGCGCCGCCTAGGCCGGTGTCGCCGGAGCCGCCAACGGACGAACCGCCGGACATGGAGCCACCGGCGGAGGAGCCACCGGCGGAGGAGCCGCCTGCCGAGGAGCCGCCGGACATGGAGCCGCCCGCGGAACCGTCAGACACCGAGCCACCCGCGGAGGAGCCGCCCGCGGAGGAAGAGCCGCCGGACACCGGGTCCTCGGAGGACACGGCACCGGACGGGTTCACGCCGGTGGTGTCCGTGTCACCGTCGCTGTCGTTGCAGGCGGTGAGGCCGGCGGCAGCCAGCACGAGTGCGGTAGCCGATGCGGCAATACGAGTGTTTGCAGACATAATTCTCCTTCTCGTGTCGGATTCATCCCGGGGTGTCTCGCCCGGATCACAAACTTTCTACGGAGCCTGTCTGCGAAACGCTTGTGAGCGGAGGGGGAACTGACGTACTGCTTCGTAGCAGAACAATAACCCGGTCCCTGCGCTGCAGGAACCGGGTTATTGGGTGATTGAGTTACATCGGCAGGCCCGGGATCGCCGGGAGGGAAACGCCTGGGATAGAGCCGGAGAACGCCGCTGCCGCACCGAGCAGAGCAACGAGGGCGAGCGGCACGCCGATCAGGACGCCCAGGGCGGAGGAGCGGTACTTGCTGTCCTCGTGGGTCAGGCTCTTGATGCAGACGCCGGAATCGGTGGAGCTGCCGACTCCAAGCTCCTCGTAGGTTTTGTCGACCGCTTTCCGGCGCAGCTCCTTTTCCTTTTCGGTCGGAGCGTTGTCGATATCCTTCTGGATCTTCTTCTGAGCTTCAATGCATTCCTGGTACGCCTTGGAAGATCCACCGTCAGAGTCGCCTTCAGCGGCGAATGCCGGTGCAGCGAGGACGGACACGGACATGGTTGCTGCGAGGGCAGCGGAAGTGATGCGCTTCATAGTGTTCTCCTTGTGTAGGTTTGGTTACCTGTCAAAGAGTTAACACGTGTCTAAAAGACGCTTTCAACCGATTCAGCGAATCGTTTTCAAAATGAGACAAAATGTGGCACCACCCCAGCAGGGACGGGACAGACACAAGAGCTCCTATACCGGCAGCTTTGGCATATTCGGGAGGGAAACGCCCGGGACCATGCCTGAAGCCGCGGCTGCTGCGCCAAGTAGCGCCACAAGGGCGAGCGGGACACCGACCAAGACAGCGATGACACCGCCGCGGTAGTTCGGGCTGTTGAGCATGCTCTTGATGCACACGGCGTCCGGATTGGAGGAGCCGCCGTTCTGTCGCAGTTCTTCCTTCTCCTTCTCATTCGCGGAGCCCACCAGACCACGGCAGTGCTGGTAGACCTCAGACGACGTCTTCTCGTCCTCCGCCGCATGTGCCGGCGAGGCCAGGACAGACAGGGACAGGGTTGCTGCGAGAGCAGCGGTGGTGACGCGCTTCATAGTGTCCTCCTTGTGTTGGTTGGGTTACCTCCTGCAAGGAGAACACGTGACTACAAACTGTCGCAGCGCAACTCAGCAAAACGTGTCCAAACCGAGATATGACAAACGGCCCGCCCCACGATGGGAACGGGCCGGCGAAAGCTCAGGCGAGCCGAATTACATCGGCAGGCCCGGCAGGGACGGGAGGGAGAAGCCCGGGATAGCGCCGGAGAACGCCGCTGCCGCACCGAGCAGAGCGACGAGGGCAACCGGAACGCCGATCAGCAGGCCCAGGATGCCGGGCTTGGTGTCCGGGTTGTCGATGAGCTGCTGGATGCACTCACCGGTGGCGTTGGTGGAGCCTTTCTCCTTGCCCGGCTCAGCCTTGTCGCCGTCCTTGCCGGTGGCCGCCTTGCCCTTCTCGGACTCGGCCTTCTTCTCCTCCTTGCACTTCTGGTACACCTCGGAGGAGCCGACCTTCTCACCAGCCTGGTCGCCTTCAGCCTGGGCGGAGCTGCCCTGGTTCTCCTTGGCCGGGGTGGTGTCGGCGTCGGCTGCGAAGGCCGGAGCGGACAGTGCGGACAGGGACAGGGTTGCTGCGACGGCAGCGGTGGCGATGCGCTTCATGGCAATCTCCTTAAGTAAATCGGGTACCTGCCAGTGGTTCTGACACGTGTAGATAAGACATCGTCAACCCGCCACATCGCGTTACACGGGGTTACCCTGAACACATGGGAATGATGAAAGAGATTGCCGCTATCTTCGGCGTTGCCGCACTTGTGGGCCTTGGTGGTGCGGGTGCCGTCTACAACGCCATCGACGCCCCGGAGCGCGATCAGTACACCGTCCAGGCTGCGGGGGCGCCGAGCGCGACTATCGACGACCCACAGGACGTCCTCACCCCCGAAGACGAGCAGCGCCTCCAGCGCGACACCGCCAACATCAACGCGGCCGACGTGGTCACGGATTTCCACTACATGGTGTTCAAAACCAACCACGAGAACATCCTTGACGACGTTGAGGAGCTGCTGCGCTCGCAGTACCCCGAGCTGATCGACCAGTCCAAGGGCGAAAACGGCCGCCCCGCCGACGGCGTGCTCATCGTGGGCGTCGGACTAGATCCGCGCCAGGCGTTCATCTACGGCGGCGACGATGTCACGCACGAGCTGATGCTTGACGACGACTCGTATCGCGAATCCCTGCTGGATGCCATGAAACCCGGCGTGGAGGAAGGCAACATTCCCTCCGGCCTGTTCCGCACGGCGAACTTGGCCATGGACGCGGACGGGCTTTCGGACCGGAAGTTCAACGACGCGAAAAATGACCGAGGCGGAGCGATCGTCGGCGCCGGCATGGGCGGGTTCGGCGCTGCCACCGCGGTTGGTGCGGGTGTGGTGACGGTGCGGAGCAATCGTCGTAAGGCAATTGCGAAAGCCCGCGAGGACTACGAGCTTGTCACCCACGAGTACACCCGCCTCGCGGGCCGCCTGGACGAGGTGGACGTGCGGGCGAACTCGCTGTCCTCGGCGTTCGCGGACGAGACGCTGCGCCGCCAGTGGGCTGAAGTGCGCGACCGCTTCCTGGGCATGAACGAGCTGGTGCACGGCGCGCAGGGGCTGAGCTCGATCAACATGGACGACGACAAGGACGTGTACAAGCACCGCAAGCAGCTTGCGGACGCCGCCGAGTCCGTGGACCACGTCTCCAACGCCGAGGACAACATCGACCGCCTATTCGGTGTCGAGCACGGCGATCCGGCCACGCGCCGGGCGGACCTGAGCACAATCCGCGAGGACGTGCTTCGCGCCCGCAGCGAGGTGAAAGATAGCGGGCTGCGCCAGGAGCTGGACCTGCTCATGCAGCGCATCGAGGCGCTGGACGCCAACCCCTCCTCCCCCACCTACGTGGACGACTTCGTGCGCGTGCTCGGCGATTACCGCGTGATCCTGGACCAGGTGAGGAAGAAGCAGTTCAGCGACGTCAAGGAGCGCGAGAAGCTCACCGCGCCGGCGGTCTACGAATCCGGGTTCTGGTACGGCGGGTACGTCCCGTACGTGCACATGCAAGCCTGGCACGAGTCCAACGTGAAGGCGGATCAGGCGGCATCCTCGAGCAGCAGCTCCGTGTCTTCCTCGGGATTCAGCGCCGGGGGTGGCAGCTCCAGCTTCTAAAGGTGTGATTTAACACACTTTTTGAATTTAAACTTTCCTTTAATCAATCCGTGTTTATACTTAGACACGGAGAAATTCGAAGCGCGGCCCGCCACCTAAGAACACGAGGTGGCGGGCCACTCCTTTGTGCGGGTGTCCGCTTAAAAAGGGTTAAACGACAAAAAGTGTGTCTGGCTCGGCGTGTCGTGGGGGTTAGATTTGGCCTTTTTGGATGCCGATTGAGTGGGTGTAGTCGGTGTCGATAGCGTTGTCGTAGAGGGCTGGTCG
>NZ_JAKRMZ010000025.1:0-41901 GCF_022345915.1 Corynebacterium sp. ACRQP
AGCTGGCACAGGCCTCCCGGCAGAAGTCAGCATCATCCGCACCACCACCCAAACCGCCCCAACCCCACAACCCATCACGATCTAACACCTAAACCCGTTCACAACCACTTGACACAAAGCGGGAATCTGTCAGGCCCCCTAAACCCCCAGGTCGCCGCAGACGCCCGGCGGAATCTGTCAGGCCCCCTTCGGTCCAGCGACGCGAAAGTCGAGTCCGGGAGGTCGAGTCCGGGCCTAAAACAGGGCGAACTCGACCTCCGCCGCTCGACTTTCGGCGCCGCCCGGCCGCCCTACCGACCGGCCTCGATCTCGTTGCCCACGACCTCGGCGGCCGGCTTCTTCTTCCCCTGGTTGCGGAAGATGCCGTAGAACACCACCACCAGCAGCGCGATGGCGATCCAGTTGGCCACCTTGGCGTACTGTTCCAGCACCATCACGACCGGCTCACCGATCCACCAGCCCAGACCGAGGTAGAGGAAGGACCACAGCGTCTTGGAGATGAAGTCCAGGACCATGAACTTCCACAACGGCATCCCGGTCATACCCATGAGTACGAACACCACGAACGCGATCGGCAGCGGGATGGGCACGTAGGCGAGGAAGATGCCCAGCCAGCCCAGCTTGATGGCCCACTTCTCCACGCGCTCGATGTTTTTCGCGGCGCGCGGCGAGTTCGCGGCCTGCACGTCGAGGATCCCGCGGCCCCAGAGTTTGCCGGCCCACCAGTAGATCCAGTCGAACTTGATGTTCACGATCGAGCCGATGAGCAGGAACAGCAGCCAGTGCGGCGCCTCCCCCACCGCGGCGAGCGCACCTGTGGACGCGGCGCCGACGCGCGAGCCGGTCAGCGCCAGCATGATCGGCGGGTCCAGGCCTAAAAGCCACGCCCGCAGCGGGATCATGGCCAGGCCGAAGATGCCGACGAAGCCGAACCAGCCCAGGCACCAATAGTCGGCTTTGGTGGGTTTGCCGTTCCATGGCAGGCCGTCTTCTTCCCACCATTCCTTCTCGGCAGGCTCAGCAGGCTCGGCAGCCCTCTCGCGTGGATGCGCGTGTTCTTCCATAGGTGATCAACCTAGTGCACATCCGCCCGCACCCCCTACCCAAGCGGAGAATGAGGTGCTAGGTTCTGCGTGCACGCGACTCAGAGAGGAGGCGCAACATGGAAACACCACAAAACGAATCCGACCGAGGCACACGCCCTGTCGATGCCGGCCGGCTCATCTACGAGCTTTCACGGGAATACGGCGGCTTCGACAACTTCGAGCTTCCAGAGCGCACTGGCAGCCGGGACCTCCCGCTGGTTTAGGGCTTTTGCTTATCGACGGCAGCTGCCGCCGCAGCCCTCGCATCAGCGATGACTGCCGGCACGCCCACCCCACCAACCCACGCGCCGGTGAGGGAGATGTGGGAGGACTTTGGTTCGTCGAGAAGCAAACTGCGCACCTTGGTCACTGTGGCGAGGTGGCCTTCGTCGAAGCGGGGCAGGCCGCCGAGCCAGCGTTGGACGTAGATCTCCTCGAGGCCGGCGGCGCGGCCGTCGAAGCCGGTGATGGTTTCGAGGTCGTCGAGGGCCCAGTCCACGAGGTCGTCCTCGGAGGCGGTGATGGCGACGTTGTCGCCGAAGCGGCCGAAGCTGGCGCGCACCAGTGCCCCGCCGCGCGCGGCGAGGTGCGGCCACTTGCGCGAGGAGAACGTGAACGCCTTCGCGTGGACGTCCTCGGCGCCGGTGGACACGAGGACGCCGGAGTTCTGCGGCAGGCCTTCGTCGGTGGCAAAGCGCATGCCCACCACGGCGGAGTTGGCGAGCTTCACGGTTTTGAGCGCCTCGGAAGCCTCGGGGGCGATCTCCTTGAGCAGCAGCGCCGCGGTGGGTGCGGGCACGGCGAGGATGACGTGGTCGTAGGCCTTGTCCTCGCCGCCCTTGAGGCGGTACTTCGAGCCCTCGAGGCTGATCGCGGAGATGAACGCGTCGATGTAGATGTCCGCGCCGGATTTCTCGGCGAGGGTCTCGTAGACCTCCTGGTAGCCGTCGCGGAACGTCTTGAACACCGCGCCCTGGCCGGTGGGCATCTCGCGGCGGAAGCGCTCCAGGTTGGCCACGGCGGTGGACAGGTGGACCGGCCCGTCGGCGGCAAGGCGGTCGAATTCCTCCGCCAGCTGCGGGATGGTCGCGCGCACGCCGAGGTCGTCGGCGGTGCAGGAGTACACCCCGCCGAGCAGGGAGGAGACGATGTTGTCCACCACCTCGTCGCCGTAGCGCTCGCGCACAAGCTTGCCGACGTTGACGTCGCCGCCGACTTCCCAGTCGAAGCCCTCGCGGTCAGCCTCGGTGTCGATGCGCTGCGCGGTGTCCTCGCTGACCAGGTGCTTGACAGTCTCGGAGGTGGACGGGATGCCCATCACCCCACCGGTGGGCAGCGCGCGCGCCTCGCCGTCGACCCACACCAACGAGCGCAGGCCAGACGGCTCTACCAGGGAGTCGGCCAGGCCGAGCTCGGCAAAGAAATCCACGGCGTCCTGGCGGCGCGCCATGAACGCCTCGGCGCCCATGTCGGTGGGGCCGGCCTCGAAGGCGACGGTGTGGAGCTTGCCGCCGAGGCGGTCGGTGGCCTCGTAGACGTCGACCTTGAGGTCGTCTTCTTCCCCTGCGCGGGCGGAGCCCGTGCTGCGAAGCTCGTATGCGGCGGTCAGCCCCGCAAGACCTGCGCCGATGATGGCAATGTTCATTAGCTCTCCTCGTGGATGATCGCTACGGCTTCGGTGATCGCGTCCGCGTCGGTGGTGGGCAATACGCCGTGGCCGAGGTTGAAGATGTGCCCGGTGGCGTCGCCAGCTGCAATGGCACGCGCGGCCTCGGCCTTGATGCGCGCGACCTCGCCGCGCACCACGTTGGTGCCGGCGAACAGCATGGCCGGGTCCAGGTTGCCTTGCAGCACGCGCGGGGAGGCGAACCGCGTCGCGGCCGTGTCCAGCGGCACGCGCCAGTCCACACCCATGACTTCGCTACCGGCCTCGGACATCGCGCCGAGCAGTTCGCCGGTGGTCACGCCGAAGTGGATGCGCGGGATCTCGCCTGCCGCGGATTCGAGGATTTCCACCGAGTACGGCAGCACGAATTCGCGGTAGTCGGCTTCGGTGAGGAAACCCGCCCAGGAGTCGAACAGCTGCATCGCGTCGATGCCAGCCTCGACCTGCGTGCGCAGAAAGGCGACGATGGTGGGCACCAAGCGGCGCATCAGCGCGTGCCAGGTCTCCGGCTCGGCGTGCATCATCGCCTTGGTCTTCTCATGGTTCTTGCTCGGACCGCCCTCGACGAGGTAGCTGGCCAGGGTAAACGGCGCGCCGACAAACCCGATCAGGGCTTGGGTGTCGCTCAGTTCGTCGAGGATGATGCGGATGCCATCGGCCACGGCGGCGACTTCGTCGTCAAGCACAGGCAGCTTCTCGACGTCACTCCGCCCCCTCACCGCCTCCCCCATCACCGGCCCGCGGCCGGGCACGATCTCCACGTCCACGCCTGCCGCTTTGAGCGGGACCACGATGTCGGAGAACAGGATCGCGGCGTCGACGTCGTGGCGGCGCACCGGCTGCAGCGTGATCTCCGCGAGCAGCTCCGGCATGAAGCACGAGTCCAGCATGGGGATGCCTTCGCGCACTTCGCGATACTCGGGCAGGGAGCGGCCGGCCTGGCGCATGAACCACACCGGGGTGCGCGAGGGGGTGCGGCCGTGGGCCGCCTCGAGCAGTGGTGCGTTGGGGAGGTCGCGTCTGGTCATGGCACTCAAGCCTACCGGCGCAGGCCGTGAACCCGGAACCGGCTGGCGCGGCGGGAGCTGTACTCCACAAGCAGGGAACTTCCCAGCATGAGCAGGGTCGCGCCCACTGGCGGCAGCACGCCCGCGGCCGCGAGGATAATGGCGACGGCGTTGTAGATTCCGGCGAACCACAGATTCCTGTCAGCGATGCGGTTGACGCGGCGGGCGTGCTCGATGGCCTGGGGCACGGCCATGACGTCGTTGCGCACGAGCACGACGTCGCTGACGTTGTTCCAATTCGGCACCTTGGTGCCGTAGAGGTCCTCGCCGGCGTAGAGGATGCCGGAGTCCGCCACGCGCAGCACCGGCAGCACGCTGGAATCGCACACCATGGCCACGATGCCGCCCTGGGTGTGCAGGGCGCGCACCGCGGCGGGTTTCTCATTGGAGCGGATCCCGGCGAGCACCTGCGAGATGCCCAAAAAGTCCGCAAAGCGGCGCGCCACCGGGTAGGTGTCGCGCGAGAGCATCACGGTTTCCACGCCCATGGATTCCAGGGTGTCCACCGCCTCAATGGCGTCTTCCTTGGCGGGGTCGAACAGGGTGATCACGCCGCGGTCCTTGCCGTCCCAGCGCACCACCACCGGGGTGCCGCCGGTGGTGGCGGCCACCGACAGCTTGCCCTTGAGCTGGGAGAGGTTGGTCGGGCGCCACAGGGAGGCGTCGTACGTTTGCGTGCGGGCGTTATCGCCGCTGCCCCAGGTGGCGGTGACGCGGCCGCCGAACTCGCCGTCCGGGGTGATCGTGTCGTCGCTGACTTCGATCCAGTCCGGCAGGCGCGGGTCCCCGGTGCGGGCGTCGCGCACTTCGCGGGCCGCCTTCACAATGGCGCGGGAGGCCGGGTGGTCCGAGTCCGCGGACAGCACGCCGGCGATGCGCAGCACCAGCTCGCTGCTTTCGCCGGCCGCGGCGGTGACGGTTTCCACGTGCATCTCCGGCAGCACGAGCGTGCCCACGCGGTTGAACACCACCGTGTCCACCTTGGACAGCACCCGCAGCGCGTTGCCGTCGCGCATGAGCACGCCGTTGCGCACGGCAGCCTCGATGCCCTGGCGGATGGCCAGCGCCGGCGAAATGGCCAAACTGAACGGGGCGACCACGATCAGGATCGCCAAGGCTGTCGACGCCGCGGTGTTGACGTTGCCCGTAAACAGCAGCCACAGGCCGAAGTCCAGCACGGCAATCGCGTACGCGGCCGGGATGAGCATGCTGGCAGACCGGGTGGAGACCATCGTCGCGGCGTTTTGGTGGCGCGACGCCTCCTCCAGCCAACGTTGCACAGCGGTCAACAGCGTGGTGTGGCCGACGCGGACGGCGCGGACCTTGATGTCGCCTTCGCGCACCACGGACCCGGCGACCACGCGCTTGCCTACCTTTATCTGCGGACTGTCGTGGGTGTTCACCAGCTCCCAGCCGATTTCGCCGGAGCCACCGACGACCTCTCCGTCGACGGGGATGACCTGCCCGGCGCGCACACGGACGTCGTCGCCACGCATGATCTCTGTGGCCGGGAGCCGCTCGCAGCCGCCGCCCTTCTTGCGGTGGGTGACCTCGTAAAGGGACTCCGCGCCGGGGCGGCGCGCCTCCAGCTCGTCCAGCAGGTTTGTGCGCACGCGCATCGAGAAGAAGCGGCCGAGCAGCAGCAACGTGGTCACGGTGCAGGCGACCTCGAGGTAGAGCTCCGGGCCGCGGCCGATCTCCAGCGGCGCCCAGGCGCCGCTGGACTCGTAGCCGATGTGGCCCGCCTCAGTGAACAGCAGCACGGCGAATGACCACAGGTAGGCCGCCAAGATAGCGATGGAACTCGCGCCGTCCAGTGCCGAAAGGCCGCGGCGCACGCCGCCGGCCATCGCGCGGTGGAACGGGGAGGCGCACCACAGCGCCACCGGGGTGGTCAGGGCGAACGCTACCCACTGCCAGCCGGGGAACCCGAGGGCGGGCACGTAGGTGAGCAGCAGCACCGGGATGGTCAGCACCACCGCCAGCCACAGCCTTCCCGGGGTAACCAAGTCGCGGGCGGTAAACAGCACGTCGCCGCTGCGGCGCCCCGTACGGGGCTTGTTCTGCACGAATCCTTGGGCGCGGGCGAGCAGGTGTGCCGCTTCTTCCTTGCGGTGGTGCTTGGCGCGGCGCGGCATCGGGTGCTCCGACCAGTACCGGCCGTGCGCGCGGCGTTGCAGCGTGGAGTCCGTGATCACTGCGGTAACGCCGAATTGTTCGATGATCTTGATCAGGTGGTGCGGCGGCATGGTCGCCGGTGCGGTCACCCACGCCATGCGGGTGGGGTACACCAGGCGGGCGGAGACGCCTTCCATAGATTCCAGGGCGTCCTCGATCTCCGTCAGCTGCGGGCCGTCTTCCACTCCCCGCAGTTCGAAGGCGTAGGAGGCGTTGGGGCGCACGAGCTCGCCGTCCAGGTCGCGCCGTGCCGTGGCTGGGTCGATGCCAGCTTGGCGGGCGGCGTCGCGGGCCGCCTCGATGTAGTTGTCGAGCTCCCCGCCGCTCAGCTGCTCCAACTTGGCGCCTTCGCGCCCGGTGGTGCTGAGCTTTTCCAGGTCCCCGCCCTCGTATTTGCTCATTCCACGCCTTCCCAGACGTCGCCGCTGCGCTTATCTACAAACGCGTTGGCGGCCGGGCGGAACATGAAGAACAGGGCGAAGACCAGCACGCCGACCACCACGAACGCGGCCCAGCCGGCCACGCCGACGAAGAAGCTGGCCAGCTGCAAAAACACCGCCAGGCCGATGAACCCGGCCAACCAACGCCGCGCCACCTTCGAGCCTTTTGGCAGGTAGGCGCAGCACGAGGTAATGAGTGCGCCGAGGATGATGCTGCCCCAGGTGTAGACCCGCAGGTTGCGCGCGAATCTATCAATGAGCTCCTCGTCGGCCCCCTCAATCATCCACGTATCCGGCAGCCGGTCCGGCACCCCGTTGGCCAAGGTCAAAAACGCGATGACGAACATCAGCACCGCCGCGATCAGGCACAGGTAGTAGCCGATTTTCAGCGGCTTCGGCCACGCCGGGCCGACCTCACCGGTGAAGCGCCGGTTCCTGTCATTCGGGTCCGACACCATGGTCGGGAACATCCCTGCCACCGCTTAGCTCTCCTTCTTCTCCGGTGCTCTCGCCGCAACAGCACTACCACCGGACTTGTCCTTAGGCGGCTTGGTCCACGCCACGGAATCCTTGTCAACTGAATAGATGATGCCCAGGATGCCCGCAACACCAAGAATGATCTGGATGACGCCGTCTATGCCGAACATCGCGGTCGGCACCGCGGTGGAGGCCGGCACCATCATGAACAGCGTGACCATGCGCAGGGCGAAGAAGACGGAGAAGATCTGCAGCAGCCTGCGGGCGTTTTCCGCCCATTTCGCCTGTTTTTGTACCGCGCGCAGCGCGAAGACGAACAGCAGGATCACGCCGAGCTGCAGCAGCGCCATGATGAAGATCGAGCCGTACACGCTGGCGTTCATCAGCGCCTCGGAGACCTCGCCGTCGCCGTTTTTGGCGCGCTCCTTGGCCACCTCGCGCAGCGCGGACGGGTCGATCACGCTCGCCGCGACGGCGAAGATCTGGTGCAGCAGTTCCCCGCCGATCATCACGGTCCAGGCCGCGAGCATGTAGCGCACAGCTTCAGGCATGGAGCCCTTGTGCTTCTCGACGGCCTCCGGTCCCACCCTGCTCGGTGATCCCGGATTCATTGGGGGCAAGCTAACCATTGAGCCTCTTTGCTGCCTCGATGGCGTAGTAGGTGAAAATTTGGTCTGCCCCGGCGCGCTTGATGGACATCAGTGCTTCCATCATCGTCTCCTCGTAGTCGATCCAGCCGTTCTGACCGGCCGCGTTGAGCATGGCGTACTCGCCGGAGACTTGGTAGGCGGCCACCGGCACCGGGGACATCTCCGCGATCTTGGCCAGCACGTCCAGGTACGGCAGCGCGGGCTTGACCATGACAAAGTCTGCGCCTTCGGCGATGTCCAGCTCCGTTTCCAAAAGCGACTCGCGCACGTTCGCCGGGTCTTGCTGGTAGGTGCGGCGGTCGCCCTTCAGCGAGGAGCCGACCGCGTCGCGGAACGGCCCGAAGAATTTGGAGGCGTACTTCGCGGAGTAGGCCATGATGGCAACGTCGGCAAAGCCTTCGTCGTCAAGCGCCCTGCGAATCTTCTCAATCTGGCCGTCCATCATGCCGGACGGGCTGACAATGTGCGCGCCCGCGCGCGCCTGGGCCACCGCCATGTCGCAGTAGATCTCCACGGTGGGGTCGTTGTCCACCACTTCCCTGCCGTGCGCGTCGGTGGTGAGCACGCCGCAGTGGCCGTGGTCCGTGAACTCGTCCAGGCAGGTGTCCGCCATGATGATCAGCTCGTCGCCGAACTCCTTGCGCAGCAGCGCAATCGCGCGGTTGAGCACGCCGTCTTCAGCGACGGCGACGGAACCGGTGGCGTCCTTGTCCTCCTCGCGCGGCACGCCGAACAGGTCCACGCACTTCACACCGACCGCGAGCGCCTCGCGGCAGATTTCCACCAGCGACTCCGGGGTGTGCTGGTACACGCCCGGCATGGACGGAATCTCCCGCGGGGCGTCGATGCCGTCCGCGATGAACAGCGGGAGGATGAAGTCGGCCGGGTGCAGGCGCGTCTCCGTGACAAACTCACGGATAGCGGGGGTTTGCCGCAAGCGGCGGGGGCGTCGAATCAAGTCGTAATCAGCCATGCGCCACATCTTAGAACGCGCACCCGACACGACCCAGCTGGCGCGTTGCTAGCCAGCCGCGGCCGCGGTGTCCTCGCCGGCGCTCTTCGCAGCTTTCCGACGCTTCTTGCGCGGCGGCGGCAACTGCCCCGACGCGCGCAGCCCTGCCACGTGGTCGGCCAAGGCGTCGACGAGGTTGGGGATGTCGGCGACCTCCGGGACGACGTCGACACGCAAGCCTTGCTCCCGCGCTTCCGCCGCGGTGACCGGGCCGATGCAGGCGATGATCGTGCGCGAGTGCGGCTTGCCCGCAATACCCACGAGGTTCTTCACCGTCGACGGGGACGTGAAGCACACGGCGTCGAAGCCGCCGGTCTTGATCATGTCGCGCGTTTCCGGCGGCGGCGGGGCGGCTCGCACGGTGCGGTAGGCGACCACGTCGTCGACCTCCCACCCCTTCTCCTGCAGGCCGTCCACCAGCACGTCGGAGCCGAGGTCCGCGCGGGGCAGCAGCACGCGCGAAACCGGGTCGATGTCCTCGACGTACTCCGGGAACGCCTCCGCCAGACCGGCCGCGTTCTGCTTCGTGCGGTGCGGCACAAGCTCCGGCTGCATGCCGCGGGCGATCAGCGCGTTGGCGGTCTTCTGCCCCACCGCGCCCAGGTGCACGCCGGCGAACGAGCGGGCGTCCAGGCCCAGCTCCTCAAACTTCGACCACACGGCATCGACGGCATTGACCGAGGTGAACAGGATCCACTGGTAGCGGCCCTCCACGATGCCCTTGATCGCGCGGTCCATCTGCGCCGGGTTGCGCGGCGGCTCCAGCGAGATCGTGGGCACGGACTGCGGGATCGCGCCGTGCTGCGACAGGCGGGCGTTCATCACCCCTGCCTGCGACTTCGCGCGCGGCACAAGCACGCGCCAGCCGTACAGCGGCCGGTTTTCCCACCACGAGTACTTCGAGCGGTCGTCCGCCGCGGTGCCGAGGGTGACCACCAGCGGGCCCTCCAGCTCTGCGTCGAGCTTGCCCACGGTACCCAGCGTCGCGTCGAACGTGCGCTGCAGGCGGGTGGTGCCGCGCGTGGTCACCGTCACCGGGGTGGACGCCTGGAAGCCTCGCTGCGTGAGCTGCTCCACCATCTCCGCGAGGTGCTCCTGGTTCGCCTGGAACACCAGCGGCTGCGGAGCGGATGCGAGCTGGTCCCAGTCCACGCCGCCGTTGTTGAGGTCGGCTTCCGTGTACGTCGATCCCAGCGCGATTCCGGCGAACGACGGCACCGTCGACGGCAGCGACATCCCCGGCACCACCTGGAACTCCATGCCCTCGGCGGCCACCGCGGAGATCTCCTCCATCACTGAGTCGCGCGTCAGCGGGTTGCCGCATACCAGGCGGATGACGTCGCCGTCGCCGGCTTCGCCGCGCTCCACCGCTTCCGCGGCGTCGTTAAGCGCGAGCTTCAGCTTCTCGACGATCACTCCGCCGTCCAGCCCAACCTCCTGCAACTCCGCAGCAGTCGGGTCCTCTGGGCGGGGCGGCTTGCGCCGCGCGCCAGCCTCTTTCGCCTCCGCGCACATTTTCTCGTAGCGCTCGTTGGCCGCGTCCATCTTGGCTTTCGGCACTGGCAGCGCCGCCGCGACGACACTTCGGACCCCCGCTGACACCTCAGGGTCCACGAGGGCGATAGAATTGGATTCCATTACTTCGCGAGCGCGAACCGTGAGCAATTCAGGGTTACCCGGTCCAGCACCAACGAAGATCACCTTCCCCGGCTGGGGGGTGTGAGTGGGCTCTGTCATGGAGAAATCTCTTCTAGGCACAAATAAACCGCCCCCGCGCGGCTGGGTTCGCGGTGTTGATCGGCCTCACAACGGCCCACCGACCCGATTGCGCGGAGGGTATTGAACGTATGGTATCTCCACCATAAAATGCTTCAGCCCGAGAACAAAACCAGCGCTGTATTCCGCTCCGTCCGCACCGCCCGGAGCCTCAACCCCCGGATCGTCTAGCAGCGCAGTAACTCTGCTAGACGATCTCGCCGCTGCCGAGAAGCATTTCCAATATCACCTGGGGAAATGCCTCGCGCGCAGGCGGATCGTCTAGCAGCACGAGCGAGACTGCTAGACGATCCGCAAAGCTGCCGCTCCAGCGCTACTCCATCAGGTCGGCGGCGCCGCGCTCCAGCAGCACCTCGGCGACCTTGCGGCCCAGCTCGGCCGGGTCTGCCCCCTGGGCTTCCTCCACCAGCTGGCGGGAGCCGTCCAGGGCGAACACGCCGGCACGCAGGGTCACGCCCGAGCCGTCGAACACCGCCGAGGCGGCGACCGGCGCGGTGCAACCCGCCTCCAAACGGGCCAGCACGGCGCGCTCGGCGGTGGATTCGGCGGTGGCGGAGGCGTCGATAAGTGTGTCGATCGCCTCGCGCGCCACGGCGTCATCGGAGCGGCACTCCACGGCCAGCGCACCCTGGGCGGGAGCCGGCATGAGCACCTCGGGTGCGAAGACCTCGGTGGCGCGGTCGCCGTAGCCGCCGCGCACGAGGCCTGCGTAGGCCAGGATGATCGCGTCCAACTCGCCGTTTTCGACGTAGCTCATGCGGCGCTCGATGTTGCCGCGCAGCGGGCGGATGTCCAGGTCGGGGCGCACGGCCTTGAGCTGGGAGACGCGGCGTGGCGCGGAGGTGCCCACGCGCGCGCCTTCGGGCAGCTCGGCCAGGGTCAGGCCGTCGCGGGCGATGAGTGCTTCGCGGCTGTCCTCGCGCACGGGGATGATCATGTGGGCGCGCGGCTCGTCGGCAGTGGGCAGGTCCTTGAACGAGTGGACGGCGATGTCGACCTCGCCGTGAAACAGCGCGTCGCGCAGCGCGGAGGTGAACACGCCCACGCCGATGCGCTCCACAGGCGCCTGGGACAGGTCGCCCTGGGTGGTCACGATCTGCAGTTCGGCGGGGTGGCCGTGCTCGCCCAGCGCGTCGCGGACGTGCCCGGTCTGGGTGGTGGCCAGGTGGGATCCGCGTGTACCAATCTTGAACATCTACTTCTCCTTGCCGTGCAGTTCCTCGGGCAGCGGCAGCTTCTGCGCGTCCACCGCCACGGAGGGGCTTTCCAGCCCGAACAATTCGGTGACCGCCTCTTCCACGCTCACCGTTTCCGCCGTCGCCGCCAGCTCCTTGATCTTCACTGTCGGCTGGTGCAAAAGCTTATCGACGACACGCTTGACCATGCGGCTGACCTGATCAAAGTCGTCCTCGGACATCTCCGGCAGACGGGTGCGCAGGCGCTGCAGCTCCTGGCCGGAAATCTCCGCGGCGTTGCGGCGCAACCGCGTCACCGCCGGGGCGACCTCGCGCACGCGCTGCTCCGAGCCGAACGTGTCCACCTCTTCGGCCACGATCTCCTCGGCGCGGCGCAGCGCCCGGGAGTCCTCGTTGTCGCTGCAGCGCATCTTCTCGTGCAGGGACTCTATGTTGACCAGGTGCACGCCGTCGATGTCTGCCACGGCGTCGTCGATGTCGCGCGGCAGCGACAGGTCCGCCAGCACCAGCGGGCCGGGGACGTCGGCCGGGGTGATGGTGAACTCGTCGGAGGCGGTGGCGGAGACCACCAGGTCCACGCGGTCCAACACCGAGGCGCGGTCGGCGAAGTCCACCACCTCGGCGGGCACGCCGGCCTCGCGGGAGTGCTCGGCGAGGCGCTCCGCGCGGTCGCGGGTGCGGTTCGCCAGCACCAGCTTGTCAATGCCCTGCTTGCCCAGATGCGTTGCGGCCAGCGAGCTCATCGCGCCGGCACCTAAGACGAGGGCGGTTTTGCCCCGGAGGTCGTCGACAAGCATCAGCTCCATCGCCTCCTCGAGCGCGACGGTGACCATGGACGCGCCCGAATCGTCGATGCCGGTTTCGGTGTGCACGCGCTTGCCGGTGTGCAGCGCCGCCTGGGCCAGCGAGTGCAGGTTCGGGCCGACGGTGCCGCGCTCCACGGCGTCGACGTAAGCCGAACGCACCTGGCCGATGATCTGCTGCTCGCCCACCACCATCGAGTCCAGGCCGGACGCGACGGTGAAGATGTGCTCGGCGGCCGCGTCCGAGTAGCGCACGTACAGGTAGCGGCGCAGTTCAGCCGCGTCGACCCCGGAGACGTCCACAAGCACCCGCAGCACGTCCTCCACGCCGGCGTGGAACGCGTTGGTGACGGTGTAGACCTCCAGGCGGTTGCACGTGGAGATAATCATCGCCTCAGACAGCGACGGCTGCGCGATGAGGGCGCCCGCCGTGCCGTTTTGGACCTCCGCGTCCATGCTGAGCCGCTCCAGCAGGGCCACAGGCGCCGACCTGTGCGACATCCCCACAAGCAGAACACTCACGCAAAACCCTCCAGTCAGTTGAAAATCACACTAGAGAATAGTCCTTTAGTTGGACAGCTCCGCGTCGAGGTCGTCGTTGTCCACTTCCCAGCAGGCGAACTCCTCGCCGTCGATGACCACAACGGGCACGCGGTCGCCGTACTCCGCAGCGAGTTCCGGGTCCCGGTCGACGTCCACAAGCGCGAGCTGAACGCCGTGCTTCGCAACCACAGGGGCGATCTGGCCCGCCACCCGCTCGCACGAACCGCACGTGGACCGGACCATCAGCTCCACCTTTTTCATCGCCGCTCCTCCTGTGAGTGCCATTGCCAGGGCGTTGTACGATTGCACACGCTAACACCCCCACCCGAAAGGGCCCGTAGTTCCATGTCTGATCAGCGCGAAATCCTCGCGCAGTGGTCCCAGTCCCAGGGCAACCTGCGCCGCTTCCTTGAGGATCGCGTCATACCCCCGCTCGACGACGACGCGCAGCGCACCGCCGGCCGCGCCGCCGCAGCCGCCGCGGTGGAAGAGACCTTCGGCATCAACATCGACGACTTCGCGCTCGGCGTGGACTCCGTCGGCGGCGCCTTCGAAACCGCCGGCCGCCAGAAGATCACCCCGCCCGACCCGGAGATCCCCCAGGACACCGAAGCCGCCGCGTTTTTCGACGTGGACAACACGCTGATCCAGGGCTCCTCGCTGATCCTTTTGGCCCAGGGGCTGTTTAAGAAGCGGTTCATCACCCTTTCCGAGCTCGCCCCTGCACTACGCAAGCAGATCCGCTACCGCGTCTCCGGCTCCGAAAACGCCGACGACATCGCCGAGGGCCGCGAGCAGGCCCTGGCCGTTGTGAAGGGCAAGAGCGTGGCGGAGCTCAAGCAGGCGTGCCGGGAGATCGTGGACAACCGGATGCTGGAGAAGTCCTACGCCGACACCATCGAGCTGGCCGCCATGCACCTCGCCGCCGGGCAGCAGGTGTGGCTGGTATCCGCCACCCCGGTGCAGATCGGCCAAGCACTCGCCGAAACGCTCGGCTTCACCGGCGCGCTGGGCACCGTGGCGGAGGAAAAAGACGGCAAGTTCACCGGCCGCCTCGTCGGCGACATCCTCCACGGCCCCGGCAAGAAGCACGCCGTGGCGGCGCTGGCCGCGCTGCAGCAGCTGGACCTGTCCAAGTGCACCGCCTACTCCGACAGCATCAACGACCTGCCCATGCTGGAAATGGTCGGCTCGCCGGTGGCGATCAACCCGGACCGGGCACTGCGCAAGCACGCCAAGGCCCAGGGCTGGGCGGTGCGCGACTACCGCTCCGTGCGCCGGGTGGTGCGCGCCGGCGTGGTCCCGGCCGTGTTGGCGGGCGCGGGCCTGTGGTGGTGGCGCCGGCGGCGGTAGGCGCGGCCGTGGCGCCGGGCCAGGGCGCTGGGTGCTAGATGCTTACCCGAGGATGCTTACCGGCGCTAGATGCTTACCCGAGGATGCTTACTTCTCGAGTGACGCGGCGGTCGCGGCCGGAGGTTCGTCGAGAAGTAAGCGTTTAGAAGTAAGCATCCTCGGACGGTAAGCATTTAGAAGTAAGCATCCTGGCCCGCAGACACGAAAAACCCGCCCTCGAAAGGGCGGGTGAACGCTCGCGGCTTACTTGCCGAGCTTACGACGCTGCACGCGGGTGCGGCGGAGCATCTTGCGGTGCTTCTTCTTGGACATGCGCTTGCGGCGCTTCTTAATCACTGAACCCATTGGGCTACCTCTTTCCTATTCAAAGTGCGTACGTACGCGGCCGGAGCAACCGCTTCCGCGGCTCGTGGGAGGTGCACACTCCCACAGGAAGTGGCCGACCTGATCGTTCAAAGCATACCGGCAGGCCTTTTCAGGGCCAAAAACACCCGCCGCACCGGAAAACCGGTGCGGCGGGTGTGTTCTCGAGGTCCTGTAAATGAGACCCTTGGACTATCCCACGTCGTAGACGGAGGACTCCAGGTACTCGCTCACTGCCGTCTCGTTCACGCGGAAGGAGCGGCCCACGCGGACGGCGGGCAGCTCGCCGGAGTGAACGAGGCGGTAGACGGTCATCTTGGATACGCGCATGATCTCCGCGACCTCGGCAACCGTCAGGAACTTTCCTTTATCTTCGTTAACCACTAATTCATACCTCTCGGCACGCAAACGCGCTGCAGGCTTCCCCTCCCGCAGGACGAACACGCACGTGCTTGAACCACCCTAACGTGAAACCAGCGTCGAGTGCGACTTAAGTGGAAGAAAATTTTCAAAGTGCAGGCAGTGAACCCACAGAAACGGTTGTGAAAGTTGGGATTTGGGCTACTTGCCCAGCTCGTCCGAGCGCTCCGCGCAGATCTCGGTGGCGCGGTAGAACGCGCCGCGCAGGCCGGACTCCTCCAGCTCGCGGATTGCGCGCACCGTGGTGCCGGCCGGCGAGGAGACGTTCGCCCGCAGCTGCACGGGGCTGTCTTCGCCCTCGAGCATCGCGCCGGCGCCCGCGGCGGTCGCGCACGCCAGCTGCTCCGCCAGGTCGCGCGGCAGGCCGAGCGACACGCCCGCGTCCACGAGCGCCTCGGTCACCAGGAAGAAGTACGCCGGCCCGGACCCGGAGATCGCGGTCACGGCGTCCATCTGAGATTCGGCAACCTCCACGACCTGCCCCGCGGCGGACAGCAGCTCCACCACGGCGTCGCGCTGCTCGTCGTTGACAAACCGTCCGCACGCAGTGGCGAGCACGCCCTTGCCCACCAGCATCGGCGTATTCGGCATGACACGCACGATCGGGGTGCCGGCGGCGGAGACGGCATCCTCCATCGCGGCGAGGGTCACGCCCGCTGCCATGGAGACCAGCACGGTGGCGGAGCCGGAGTCGGTCAGCTCCTCGCCGACCTCCGCGATGACGTCCAGGATCTGCGCGGGTTTGACGCACAGCAGCGCCACGTCCGCGTCGCGGACGGCCTCGCGGTTGTCGGAGGTGGTGCGCACCCCGTAGCGCTCCGCGAGCTCACCGCTTCTCGACGAGGACCGGTTCGTCGCCGTAATAGACCCCGGCTCCACCCCATTGGCAACGAGGCCCGAGATGAAAGCCTCGCCGATATTGCCTGCACCAATGACGGCGATGCGTTCCATGTCGCTCCTTTGAAAAGTCGTTGCGCGTTTTACAGCAGTGCCGGGCCGAAGGCCACCACCGCGGCAGCCAGGCCAGCGATGATCATGGTGACCTTGTCGCGGCCGCCCGCCATCGCGCCGACGGCGGCGACCACCGCGGCCACCGCGGCGACGCCGACCAGTACCGCCACAATCGCCATCGTGTTGGCCCACAGCCACTTGAACGCCAAAAAGCCCAGCACACCCAGCAGTACGCCGAAGAACACCAGCAGGACCAGCAGGATCGGGTTGACCGACGCCTCCTCGACCTCGTAGTCGGTGTCGTATTCGGCCTCAGGGGCGTCGAGGGAGTCCTCGCGCGCCTGCGGCTCCGGCGCGTCGACGGTGCGGATCTCGCCCGTGTCGTCCGACTGCGCGAGCTCTTGCTTTACGACGGGCTCCGCCTTGCCCTCGGGCTTAGCTTCGTCCTCGGGCTCAGCTTCGACCTTGCGCAACACCGTCGTGTCGTCGCTGGCCGGCTGGACCTTCGTGGTGGTGGAAGCCGCGGGCACCGGGACGGGCTTCTCCACAGGCTTGGACACCGGCTTTGACACAGGTGCAGCGGCCGGCTTTTCCACCGGCTTGGGAGCCTGCTCAGCCGGCTTGGCTGCCGGACGCAGTTTCACGGACTCCGCCTGCGCGGGCTTGTCAGCCGGCTTCGGCGCCACCTTCGGCTCAGGCTTCGACACCGGCTTCGGAGCGACCTTCGACACCGGCTTCGGCTCGGTCTTCGACGCCGGCTTCTGCGCGGCCGGCGTCGGCTCAGGTTTCGGCGCCTGGGTGGGGGTCTTTTTGGGGGTATCCGAAGGTGCGTCGATAGGCACGCTGGAGTGCTTCACCTCCGCCGGCTTGGCCTCGACCTTCTTAAACGAGTCGGTCAGCTCGGCGACGGAAACGCCACCGTCCTCGAGGCTGCGGCGGCGACGCGGGCGGCGCGCGCCGGACGGGTTTTCCTTTTCGGCGCGCGCGAGGAGCTCGGCAACTGTGAGCTGTTTGTCGGCCATTAGTTGTCGTCTCCTTTTTTGGCTTGAATCTCAGCGTCCAAAGACCCCTTGTCGATGCGCTTGAGAATCACACCCTCACGCAAGGCCCACGGGCAGATCTCTAACTTATCAACATTCAACGCACGCATCGCAGCTTCCGCCACCAGCGCACCTGCGACAATCTGGTGGGAACGGTCCGAGTTGATGCCCTCGAGCTCCGCGCGGTCCGCCGCCGTCATGCGGGAAATGAACGCGATGAGCTGGCGCAGACCCGGCGCGGTAAGCGTGCGCTGCACAAACGGGCCGGCGGACGACGGCGCAGCACCCGTGAGGCGGGCCAGGGAACGGAACGTCTTGGACGTGCCCACGGCCAGACCGGTCTCCCCCATCGCCTTGAACTGCTCGGCAGGACCGGCGAGTTCCGCGTCGATGTAGTCGCGCAGCATGTTGATCTTCTTGCGCTCCGGCGGGTCGGTGTCGAACCACTCGTGGGTCAAGCGCCCCGCGCCCAGGTCCAGGGACACCGCCAGGTCCGGCATCTCCTCGGTGCCCGTGGAGATCTCCAGGGAGCCGCCGCCGATGTCGAAGTTGGTGATGCGGCCCGCGGACCAGCCGTGCCAGCGGCGCGCCGCCAAAAACGTCAGCCGCGCTTCCTCCTCGCCGGAAAGGATGTTCAGCTTCACGCCGGTCTTCTTCTCCACGCGCTTGAGCACGTCCGCGGAGTTGGTGGCCGAGCGCACCGCGGAGGTGGCGAACGCCACGAGCTCCTCGCACTTGAGGTTGTCCGCGAGGTCGGAGGCCTCCTGGACAGCGTCGACGAGCTTGTCCACGCCCTTGTCCTCGATATTGCCCTTTTTGTCCAGCAGCTCAACGAGACGCAGCGGCTGCTTCCAATCGCTCATCGGCGTCGGCCGGCTACCGCTGTACGCGTCGACCGCCACGAGATGGATCGTGTTGCTGCCGACATCTAATACACCTAATCGCACCACCCCAGGGTAACGGGTCTACCGTGTCCAGGTGTGAATCAACCAGCCCCGAAACCCGTTTTTCTCGGCTTCCCGGCGGACTCGCCAGCCGGCCGCTCCATCCTGGCGGGGCGCGAAACCCGCCCCGATTTCCCGCGCGAATGGTTCGAGTTCGTCCACCCGGACGACCCGAACCACATCTTCTCCATCGACCTGACCTGGGCGGAGGCCACCTGGTCCTGCCACTTCGGCACCCCTGAGTGCCACGGCATCGACGAATCCAACCCGGCCGTGGGCTGCTGCATCCACGGCGCCTACATCGCGGACGAGGAAGACCGCGACACCGTCTACAACGCGGTGAAGGACATGCCGGCGAAGTACTGGCAGCTGCGGCCCGCAGAGACGGACGCCTACTTCGCGGCCAACGACCCGACGTGGCTCGAGCCGTGGCTGGAATGGGACGAGGAAGACGACGCGCTCGACACCGAACCCGACCCCGACGACGAAGAGGCCGGGCCCCACATCAAGACCAAAGTCGTCGACGGCGCCTGCATCTTCGCCAACCGCCCCGGCCACCCCACCGGCGCCGGCTGCGCGTTCCACCAGTTCGCCATGGCGGAGGGACGCAACATCGTGGGCACCAAGCCGGAAGTGTGCTGGCAGGTGCCGTTTTCCCGCGAGGACGCGTGGGAGGAGCGCTCAGACGGCCAGGAGATTCTGCGCACCACCATCGGCGAGTACCACCGCCGTCAGTGGGGCGGCGGCGGAGAGGACTTCGACTGGTGGTGCACCTCCGCGCCCGCCTGCCACAACGGCGGCACGCCGATTTGGCAGTCGATGAAAGACGAGCTCATCGCGCTGATCGGCGAAAAGCCGTACCGTGTCGTCGCCAAGCATTGCGAAAAGCGCGCCCAGCTCAGCGACGACCTCCGGGCCACCCACCCCGCAACCCAAGCCGCGCGCGAGTAGCCGCGCTTACGCTTCGAATTTGTAGCCCAGGCCGCGCACAGTGACGAGCTGGGTGGGTCGCGACGGCTGCGCCTCGATCTTCGTGCGCAGGCGCTTGACGTGCACGTCCAGGGTCTTGGTGTCGCCGACGTAATCGGCGCCCCAGATACGGTCGATCAGCTGGCCGCGCGTGAGCACCCGGCCCGCGTTGCGCAGCAGGTACTCCAGCAGGTCGAACTCTTTGAGCGGCATGGGCACCGGCTGGCCGTCCACAAGCACCGTGTGGCGCTCCACGTCCATGGTCACGCGGCCGCCCTGCAGCAGCTGCTCGTCGTCTTCCTCGACCACCTCGGTCTCCGGGCCGCGGCGCAGCACCGCGCGGATGCGGGCGACCAGCTCGCGGGTGGAGTACGGCTTAGTCACGTAATCGTCCGCGCCCAGCTCCAGGCCCACAACCTTGTCGATCTCGCTGTCGCGGGCGGTGACCATGATGATCGGCACCGAAGACTCGGCGCGCAGCTTCTTGCACACCTCCGTGCCGCTCATCCCCGGCAGCATCAGGTCCAGCAGCACCAGGTCGATGTCCTGGGAGGCGAACAGGTCCAGCCCCGCCTGCCCGTCTGCGGCCACAACCGCCTCGAAGCCTTCCTTGCGCAACAGGTAGGCCAAAGGGTCGGACAGCGATTCCTCGTCTTCAACGATGAGAATGGTCGTCACTTCACTCTTCCTTTTCTGCTCTGCCGGCGGCCTCGGGGTCATACAGGGGCAGCTCAATGGTGAACGTGGAGCCCGTCCCAGGCCTCGACCACAACGTAATGCTACCGCCATGGTTCGCCACCACGTGCTTCACGATGGCCAAACCCAGCCCCGTGCCGCCCGTGGAACGCGAGCGCGCCTTATCCACCCTGTAGAACCGCTCGAACACGCGCTTCTGGTCCTCCGGCGCGATGCCGATGCCGCGGTCCGTGACCCGGATCAGCACCACATTGTCGCGCACCAGCTTCTGCGTCACGCTCACCGGCTGCCCGCTCGGCGAATAGTTGATCGCGTTGGTGATCAGGTTGGACACCGCCACGGTGAGCATCGCCCGATCCCCCATCACCCGCAGCCCCAAACGCTGGCCGCGGGTGAGCTCGATGCCGTGGTTTTCAGCGGTGACCAGGTTG
The DNA here is from genome assembly GCF_022345915.1 of Corynebacterium sp. ACRQP. NCBI lineage: Bacteria > Bacillati > Actinomycetota > Actinomycetes > Mycobacteriales > Corynebacteriaceae > Corynebacterium > Corynebacterium sp. ACRQP. The sequence continues at coordinate 20,061 of NZ_JAKRMZ010000025.1, forward strand.
CGGGCAACCGCGTCGTCCACGATGTCGTCCACACGCACCGGCGCCATGTCCGGCAGCGCCTCGGCGCCCTGAAGCTTGGACAGGGAGATCAGATCCGTGATCATCTCCCCCATGCGGTGGGCCTCCTTGTGTAGCTTGGTGCCGAAGTAGTCCACCATCTCCGGGTCCGTCGGGTCCTGCAGCAGTGCCTCGGCAAGAAGCGCAATGCCGCCGACCGGGGTTTTCAGCTCGTGGGAGACGTTTGCTACGAAGTCGCGGCGCGCGTTTTCCATGCGCACGTTTTCAGACTCGTCCGAGCCGTACACGATGGCGTAGGAGTTGTCCGTCAGCATCAGCGGCGCAATCAGCGCGCGCACATTGCGGATGCGGCTGCCCGTGGTGCGCTGCGGCAAATCCAGGTCCAGCACCTGCTCTTCCTGCTGCTCAAGGACCTCTTCGGCCACCTCGAGCACACGCGGGTTGACGCTGCCGTCGTGCACGATGGACATGTCGTGGGCGCGCGCGTTGGACAGCATCACCTTGCCGGCGCGGTTGATGACGGCAATGCCGGTCGGCGAGCCCTGCGTAACCAGGTGCAGCACCTGGCTCACTGCGGCTGCGGTGTCGTCCTGCCCGCCGTCATCCGCCCGGTTGCGGGCACGCCAGCGAAGCGCCCGCTGGCCGAGCAGCACAGCGGGCACGGTCAGCGCGGCGCCGATGAAAAAAGCGAGAATCGGCGTCACGGTGTGATTCGAGGCTTACTTCTGCCCCTGGTTCGCCACAGCAGCGGCGCCAGCCTCAGCGGCCTCCGGGTCCAGGTAGGTGCCGCCCGAGTTGAGCACCTTGCCGTTTTCATCGATCTCGTACACCAGCGGCATGCCAGTGGGGATGTTCAGCCCGGCGATCTCCTCGTCGGAGATGTTGTCCAGGTACTTCACCAGCGCGCGCAGCGAGTTGCCGTGCGCTGCGATCATGACGTTCTTACCTGCCATGGCGTGCGGCGCGATGACGTCGATGTAGTACGGCAGGAAGCGCTCCACCACGTCCTTGAGGCACTCGGTGCGCGGCACCTCAGGCAGGAAGGCGTAGCGCGGGTCGTTGGTCTGCGCGTACTCGTTGTCCGTGTCAATCTCCGGCGGCGGGGTGTCGTAGGAGCGGCGCCACTGCATGAACTGCTCCTCGCCAAACTCCTCGCGAATCTCCGCCTTGTTCAGGCCCTGGAGCTTGCCGTAGTGGCGCTCGTTGAGGCGCCAGCTGCGCTCCACCGGGATCCAGTGGCGGTCAGCCGCGTTCAGCGAGATGTTCGCAGTGCGGATCGCGCGGCGCAGCAGCGAAGTGAACAGGATGTCCGGCAGGACACCCTTTTCTTCCATGAGCTTGCCGGCGTTGACGGCTTCGGCCTCGCCCTGTTCGGTCAGGTCCACATCGACCCAGCCGGTGAACTGGTTCGACTTGTTCCACTCGCTCTGCCCGTGGCGAACGAGAATCAGCTTTCCGTTACCCATGCCTTCAAGCATGCCACGGATGGGCGAAACTGTCGGGGGTTTGTCGGGGGTTTAGAGTCTGAAGGCATGTTTTCACCCCGCTCCGCTTCCGCCCTCGCCGCCAGCCTCGCCGCCGCCTGCGTCGCCCTCGCCTCCCCCGCCGCGCCCACCGCCGCCGCGGCAGCCCCCGCGCTCGCCGCTCCCGGCGCGCCGATCGCCATGCTCGACGAAGGCTCCGATTCCTTCGTCCACACCGCGCGGTGCAGCCAGGGCCCGGTTGGTACCGTGCGCACCCCGGACGGTGAGACGAAGCAGGTGATGGTCACTGCGGCGCACTGCATGGAGTCCAAGAGCAAGACTGTCCGCCCGGTCGTGTTCGCGCCGCTGCGCGAAGGCGGGAAGGTGGCCTACCCGCGGGTGGGGGACGTCGATAGGCAACGCACCCCGTTTGAGCTGGGCAACGGCGAGTTGATGGACTTCTACCGCATCATCGACGAGCCTGACTGGGTCACGGTGCGTCTCGCGCCCGGCGTGGAGGCGTCAGGCGCGTCGTCGTCGGTGGATCAGAAGGGCCGCGGCCCGTCCGCGCCGGCGGCGATCACGGGGGTGAAGGACTACCGCAACCTGCGCGGCGACGAGCTGATCAGCTTCGACAACGCCGGCCAACCCATCTGCAAGGACGGGATGCGCACCGGCCGCTCGTGCGGCGTGCAGATGTTCCGCACCCAGAACTTCGTGTGGCACTTCGGCGTGGGTTACGAGTCGGGCGATTCCGGCGGCATCAACTACGACCCGCGCACCGGCGAGGCTGTGGGGCTGAGCATCATCGGCTTCGGACCGTTCGGCAACTCGCAGCAGGTGGATCGCGCACTTGAGGACGCCTACGGCATCCCCGACGGCCATGTCAACGAAGCGTTCACCCCGGCGGCCCCTGCCCCGCGCGCCGACTTCGCGCCGTTGTACGAGGAGGTCGGGCAGTTCTCCCCCGACAAGGCACCGCAGCTTGTCGACGGCCCCCAGCCACGCGAGCTGCTCGACCGCGCCGTGATGGGCGCCCAGGCGGACGCGGCGCGTTTCAGCGCGGAAGCCGCGCAGCTGCCGCAGGCCGAAAATCCGGTCGCGGCGGCGCAGGACCTCGCCGGTCGCGCGAACGCTGCGGTGCAGCAGCACGCGGGCGATGTGCGCGGCGCCGTCGACGCATTCCTGCGCTAGATCACACCGCTGACCACCTGAAACGCCGGCGCGGTGGACTTACACTGGAGGTATGAAAACCCCTGCGTCCCTCGCCGCCGCAGCGCTGTTGTTGTGCCTGGCGGCGCCACTAACCACATTCACGGCACAGGCCGCGGAGCCCGCGCTCGCCGCACCCGGCGCCCCCTTCCGCGTCCCCGCCGTCAACCCGCCCGCGCAGGTGGCCACGCCGTGGGGTGAGCGGCTCAACGCGCCCCCGGAGCTCTACACCGTCACCTGCTCGCAGGGCCCGACCGGCACCGTCGCCACCCCGACGGGCCCGCAACGCGTGATGCTCACCGCCTCGCACTGCGTGAACCGGATCCCCGGCATGCCGGAGCCGTCCACCGAGGTCACCGTGCCGGTCGGCGACGGCTACACCCGCATCGGCACCCGCGGCCCGAACAGCGGCCCCACCACCGACACCCAGTCGCTCGCCGATCTGCCCGCAGCGCTCACGGAACCCGACTGGGCGTTCGTGCGTATCGACGACTCCGCCACCGCCACAAACCTCTCCCACTCCCGCGACGCCGCCGGCGGTTCTGCGGGTGCCCCTGTGCAGCTCACCGGCATCCGCGACTACCGCACGCTTCGCCCCGGCGAGTACTCGGTGGACAACTTCGGCCAACCGATCTGCAAAGACGGCGCCACCACCGGACGGTCCTGCGGAAGGCAGATCGCCCGCGGCCGCGACACCGTCTACAGCGTCGGCGTCGCGGCGGAAATGGGCGATTCGGGCGGGGTGAACTTCGACCCGCGTGACGGCGCCGTCATCGGCACCTCCCATGGCGTGATCGGGCCGCTGTTCGTCTCCCAGGCCGCGGACCGCGCGCTCGAGGACGCCTACGGCATCCCCGACGGCCAGGTCAACCAGGCGTTCCAGATCGCAGGCACCGCCCCGCGCGCGGAGTTCACCACCAGTGGCGCGGAACGCGAACGCATCGACCGGGCCACGCGCGAGCTCAACCCCGGGTACGTCCCGCCGAACCCGAAGACGGAGCTGCGCCGCGCCGTAAACGAGGCGGGCCAAGCCGCCCACGAAACCGCGCGCCGGGCGCTGCGTGGCGGGGTGGACGCTGGTGAGGTTCAGCGGCTCGTCGAAAAGCATGGCAACGATATCGCCCTATGGGCCGGGTTTGCACGTTAAGGTAATTCTCATGCGATTCAGCCTTCGAACACCAGCAACAGCACTTGCAGCAGCCAGCATGCTCGCACTTCAGGCCCTCCCCGCGCCGGCGGAAGCCGCGCCCGCGCTCGTCGCACCCGGCGCGCCGATGCGAGGGTTCCCCCAGGACCCGCCGAAAACAATCGACCTGCCCAACGGCCAGAAACTGACCATGCCGCGCGACGGCTGGGCCGGCACCTGCTCCCAAGGCCCCAACGGCACCCTGCACCTGCCTGGCGAGGAACCGCAGCGTGTGATGCTCACTGTCTCCCATTGCGTGAACACCATGCCCGGCTTCCCGGAGGTGAAAAACGAGTTCTACGCCCCCGTGGGCACCGAGTACAAGCGCTTCGGCGAGCGCGTGGCGTCCAACCACGTCACCCCGGAAGCCATGAACCTGAGCGACCCGATGCAGTCCATCCGCACTGCCGACTGGGGCGTGGTGCGCATCGACGACGGCGTGACCGAAACCGGCCTGTCCCACTCCCGCGACTTCAACGGCGGCGTGCAGGGCGAACCGGTGAAGATCACGCATGTGCGCGACTTCCGCACGCTCGCTCCGGGCGAGGTCTCGGTCGACAACTTCGGCCAGCCCATCTGCAAGGACGGCGCCACCACGGGCCGCACCTGCGCCAAGCAGATCGGCCGCACAAGAAACGGCATCTACAGCTGGGGGCTGAACTACGTGCAGGGCGACTCCGGCGGCGTGAACTTCGACCCCCGCGACGGCGCCGCCATCGGCGTGTCCTCCATGACGCTCGGTCCCCTCGGCAAGGCTCAGCCGGTGGACCGCATTATCGAGGACGCCTACGGCATCCCCGACGGCCACGTCAACGAAGTGTTCACCCCCACCGACTCCACCGCGCCGCGCGAGAACTTCACCACCTCCGGGGATGAGGAAGAGCGCGTCGCGGCCGAGATCGAGCGCCTCAACCCCGACTTCAAGCAGCCGGTGCCTCGCGACGAGCTCCGCAAGGCCGTCGACAACGCCCAACAGGAAGCCGCTGGCCTGGCGCAGAAGGCCTCGCAGGGCCAGTTCGACCCGGCGGAGATCAACCGCGCCATCGGATACCACTCCGACCGCATCGGCTACTGGGGCGGGGCGTCCCTCGGCGAGGAGATCGGCAAGCGCCTCTAGCTACATCCCGCCGGCGTCTCGGGTGGCCTCGCCCGGGACGTAGCCGGACAGAGTGTCGGTGTAGACCTCTATCAGTTTGTCCGCCGAGGCGGCCCAGCTGAACGCTTTTGCGTGGCTGACGGCCTGTTCGCCCATGTGGATGCGCGTGGGATCGTCGATAAGCAATTGCTCCAGTGCTTGCGCCCACGCCTCCGTGCCGTGGCCGTTGACGAGCAGGCCCGTCTGACCGTCCGCGACCGCGAGCGGGAGGCCGCCGACGCGCGCCGCGACGACAGGAGTGCCCGCGGCCTGCGCCTCCACCGCCACGAGCCCGAAACTTTCGTTGTAGCTGGGCACGGCCACAATGTCCGCGGCCTGGTAAATGCTAACCAGCTCCTCCGGCGGGCGCGGCCCGAGGAAGCGGGTGCAGCCGCCAATGCCTTCCGACGCCGCAAGCTCGCGGTAGCGCTCCACCGACGAGCCCGCGCCACTCGCGCCGCCGCAGATGATCACGCGCAGCGGGCCGTCGACCCGGCCGCGGCGCACAACCTCCCCCATCGCCTGGATCAGCACCTGCGGGCCCTTGAAATCCTGCAACCGGCCCACAAACGCCACCACCTTCGCGTGCAGCGGAATACCCAGGTGGCGCCGCGCAAGCTCCGTGTTCCGGTTCGTGCCGGGGGTGAACAGCTCCGTGTCTGCGCCCGGGCTGACCACGGAAATTTTCGCCGGGTCCACGTCGTAGAAGCGCGCGAGCTCGCTGGTCTCGTCCTCGGTGTTGACCACTAAGACCTCGGCGTTGTCCACTAGCTGCTGCTCGCAGATGCGGCGCGCCTCAGACTCGGAAGCGTCGGTGGCGTAGGCGTTTTTCACCGCCGCCCAGGTGTGCCCGGTGTGCACCAGCGGGATGCCCGCGAGGTCCGCCAAGAGCCACCCAACCTGGCCGGAGAGCCAGTAGTGGGAATGGATCAGGTCGTAGTTTTCGTCGTTCGCGCGGGCGAACTGCACCACCCCACCGGAAAATGCGGCGAGCTGGGTGGGCAGGTCGTGCTTCTCCAGCCCCTCGTAGGGCCCGGCCACCACGTTGATAACCCGGTAGCCGGGCTCCACCTCCACCACCTCGCCCTGGCTGGGGCGGGTGGCGCGGGTGAACACGTCCACCGTGGTGCCCTTGCGGGCCAGCTGGGTGGCGGTGTTGTGGACGTAGACGTTCATGCCGCCGGCGTCGCCGGTCCCCGGCTGCTCGAGCGGGGAGGTGTGCATTGAGATCATGGCGACGCGCATGCGGGCAAGATTAGCGCACACGGGTTTCACCTAGGTTCCTGACAGATCACGGCGGCCGTTTGCACCGACCTGGGCCGGAAGGGCCCGGCTGACAGATTCGGCCGCGAAGTGTCGGGGCGGGGCCGCGACGCCCGAACCGCACCCGTCAGAGCGCCGCGTGCCGGTGCCAGGAGCCGAAGTCCGCTGCGACCGTCGCCGCGAGATGCTGGTAGGCCTTCAACGTGGCGGGTGCGACGCGCTCCAGGTCCACGACGGCGCCCTCAGCGAGGTGGCGGTCGTACGGGATGGTGTGCACGGCGCGGGCGCGGGAGGCGAAGTGGTCGGCGACCTTGGCCATGTCGATGGTCGGCTTGCCCGGCGCGGACGCGGAGACGACCACCACGGCGTTGGCGGCGAGCTGGTCGTAGCCGTGCAGGTTCAGCCAGTCCAGGGTGGCGGAGGCGGACTGGGCCCCGTCGAGCGCCGGCGAGGTCACCAGCACCAGCGCGTTGGCCAGATCGAGCACGCCGGCCATGGCGGAGTGCATCAGGCCTGTGCCGCAGTCGGTGAGGATGACGTTGTAGTGGTGCTGCAGGATGTCGATGGCGCGGCGGTAGTCGTCCTCAGAGAACGCCTCGCTGACGGCCGGGTCGCGCTCGGAGCCGATGACTTCCAGGCGCGAGGATGCCTGGTTGGTGTAGGCGCGCACCTGGGGGTAGCGCTCCGTGCCCGGCGCCTGCAGCAGGTCGCGGATGGTCGCCGGCGGCGCGGTGGCAGCGCGCTGGGCCAGGGTGCCCAGGTCCGGGTTGGCGTCGATGGCGATGACGCGGTCGCCGCGGGTCTGCGCGAACACGCCGCCGAGCGCGACCGTGGTGGTGGTTTTGCCCACGCCGCCTTTCAGGCTCATCACGGCGATGCGGTAGTCGCCGCGCAGGGGTGCCCGGATGGCGTCGAAAAGCTGCTGCTGCTCCAGCTCCCGCCGGGAGCCTCCCGGGTTGATGCGGCCGCGCGTGGCGGAGTGGATGAGTTTGCGCCAGCCCTGCTTGGGCGGCGCCTTCACCGGGTCCACCAGGTTGGACTGGTCCAGCACTGCGGGCGGTGTGAGCTCAAACCCGGCATCGGTGTCGATGGACGGCTCGAAATAGGTAGTCATGGTTTCCCCCAATTCCCCCTCGAATGGTTTCGCGCCACAGCCTAGAGCAAACCCGCCCACCCTGCAGCGCAACAAACTTACCGCAACGTAGGTTACACTTGTCGCCAACTTGTTTTGCCCAACTAACAACAAGGAGGATTTCCGTGGGAGCCTTTGACACCAAAGCCTGGATCGACCACTACGCCGAGTGGACCGACCCCAACCCCGACATCGGGACGGACACCCTGGTCAGCTGGTTCAACCAGGCGGTGGCCATGCAGCCGAAGAGCACCGCCACCTGGTTCATGGGCAAAACGCTTACCTACAGCCAGCTCAACGAGCAGGTCGCCCGCGCCGCCGCAGCACTAACGCAACTCGGCGTGCGCCGCGGAGACCGCGTGGCCGTCGCGCTGCCGAATTGCCCGCAGCACGTCATCGCCGTCACCGCCATCCTGCGCCTCGGTGCGACCGTGGTGGAGCACAACCCGCTCTACACCGCGGCAGAACTGCAGCCGCAATTCGAAGACCACGGGGCGCGGGTAGCGATTGTCTTTGACAGGGTGGCGGAGACGTTTTCGTCGTTAAGCAGAAGCACCCAGCTTGAGACCGTGGTGGCAGTGAACATGCTCGAGGAAACCCCGCTGCACCTGCGCGCGGCGCTCGCGCTGCCCATTCCGCCGGTGACCAAGCTGCGCGCCGAGCTGACCAAACCCGCCCCCGGCGCGATGCCGTGGCGCGAGTTCATGCGCCAGCGCTCCCGCTCCGTGCACTTCCCGCAGATCACTCAGGACGCCACCGCGTTCATCCTTTACACCTCCGGCACCTCGGGCAGGCCCAAGGGCGCGCCGCTGACGCACGGCAACATCATCGCGGTGCTCAAGGCCGGCATGGAGTGGATGGAGGATTGGGGCGCGGTGCGCGAGAAGGTCCTCGGCGTGCTGCCAATGTTCCACATCTACGGCCTCGCGCTGAACTACGCGCTGCCGCTGAGCATCGGCGCGGAAATGGTGCTTGTGCCGGCGCCGAAACCGAAGCTCTACCAGGCCGCGATCACCAAAACGCGCCCCACAGTGCTGCCGGGCGTGCCCACCCTCTACGACAAGATTGTCGAGTGGGCGGTGGAAACCAACGCGGACCTGTCGTCCATCCACACCTCCGTCTCCGGCGCGTCCACCCTGCCCGTGGAAACCATCGAGCGCTGGGAAAACGCCACCGGCGGGCGCCTGATCGAGGGCTACGGGCTGACCGAAACCGCCCCGATCCTGGCCGGCAACCCCCTCGACGGCACGCGGCGGCCCGGCTACATCGGCCTGCCGTTTCCCAACACCGAGATCCGCATCGCCGACCCCGACGACCCGTCGCGCACCATGCCCGACGGCGAACCCGGCGAGCTGCTCGCGCGCGGGCCCCAGGTCTTTTCCGGCTACCTCAACAGCCCCGAAGCCAACGAGCGCGCGTTCCACGACGGCTGGTTCCGCACCGGCGACATGGCGGTGATGGAGCCGGACGGCTGGATCAAACTGGTCGCGCGCATCAAGGAAATGATCATCACCGGCGGCTTCAACGTCTACCCCGACGAGGTCGAAGGCGTGATGCGCAACCACCCGGACATCGAGGACATCGCAGTCGTGGGCCGCCCGCGCCCGGACGGCTCCGAGGATGTCGTCGCCTGCATCACGCTTATCGACGGCTCCGCCCTCGACCCCGACGGCCTCAAGGCCTACGCCCGGCAGCGCTTGACCCGCTACAAGGTCCCGCGCGACTTCTACCACTTTGACCAGCTCAACAGGGACCAGACCGGCAAGATCAGGCGGAGGGAAGTGCGCGACACGCTACTGCAGTTGCTTACGCAACCGTAGGTTACGGGCGGCAAAGCGCGTAGGGTGGTGCGCATGGCTCTCACCCCATCCAACGTCAACGACGTCAAACCCTGGCTGCAGTACTACCCCGAGTGGACCGCGCACTCGCTGGAATACGGCGAGAAAACCCTCGGCGAGCTGTACAAAGACAACCTTGCAAAGAACGTCTCCCGGATCGCCACCCGCTTCTTCGGCCGCACCCAAACCTTCGGCGAGCTCGACCGCGAGGTGCGCCGCGCCGCCGCCGGCCTGAAAGCGTTCGGCGTGCGCCCCGGCGACCGCGTGGCCATCATGCTGCCCAACTGCCCCCAGCACGTCGCCGCCTTCTTCGCCGTGCAGATGATCGGCGGCGTGGTGGTCGAGCACAACCCGCTCTACACCGCGCACGAGCTTCGCCCCCAGTTCATCGACCACGGCGCCCGCGTCGCCATCGCCTGGGACAAAGCCGCCGACACGCTGGAGAAGCTGCGCGCGGACACCCCGCTGGAAACCGTGGTCAGCGTGAACATGACCAAGGCCATGCCGCGCGCTCAGCAGCTCGCCCTGCGCATCCCGCTGCCCAAGATCCTGGAGGCCCGTGGAGCGCTCACCGCCACCAGCAAGAACACCTCCCTGCACACGGTGCCCTGGGAGTCGCTGACCAGCTCTGCCATCGGCGGATTAGGCGCCGACCTGAAAACGCCCGAGGAGGTCACCGCGGACTCCACCGCCGTGATCCTCTACACCTCCGGCACCACCGGCACCCCGAAGGGCGCGGCGCTGTCGCACCGCAACCTCATTGCCAACCCGCTGCAGGGCCAGGCCTGGGTCAAGGAGCTGCAAGAAGGCAACCAGCGCATGCTGGCCACCCTGCCGTTCTTCCACGCCTACGGCCTGACATTCTCCCTGACGCTGACCATGCTGGTCGGCTCCGAGCTCGTGCTCCTGCCGGCACCGAAGACGGACCTGATCATGAAGGCCATCCGCATCACCCCGCCCACCTTCATCCCGGGCGTGCCTACCGTCTTCGAGCGCATCGTGAAAACGGCGAAGAAGAAAAACGTGGACCTCTCCGACGTCAAGATCGGCTTCTCCGGCGCGTCGTCGCTGCCCTCTGAGGTCATCGAGGACTGGGAGCGCGCCACCGGCGGCCGCCTCGTCGAAGGCTACGGGCTCACCGAAACCTCCCCCATCATCGTGGGCAACCCCGAATCCGGCGACCGCCGCCCCGGCTACATCGGCATCCCCTTCCCCGACACCCAGATCCGCATTGTCAACCCCGACAACCCGGACGAGGACATGCCGTTCGGCGAAGCCGGCGAGATCCTGGCCAAAGGCCCCCAGGTCTTCTCCGGCTACTTCAACAACCCCGAAGCCACCGAAAAGGTCTTCCACGACGGCTGGTTCCGCACCGGCGACATGGGGATCATGGAGGAAGACGGCTTTATCAAGCTGGTCTCCCGCATCAAGGAGCTCATCATCACCGGCGGCTTCAACGTCTACCCGGCCGAGGTCGAGGAGGTCATCCGCACCCACCCGGACGTCGCCGATGTCGCGGTCGTGGGCCGCCCGCGCGAGGACGGCTCCGAGGATGTCGTCGCCTGCATCGTGCTTAACGACGGCTCCGCCCTCGACCCCGACGGTCTCAAAGCCTTCGCCCGCGAGCGCCTGACCCGCTACAAGGTCCCGCGCACCTTCTACCACTTCGACGAACTGGCGAAGGACCAGATGGGCAAGATCCGCCGCCGCGAGGTGCGCGACGACCTGCTGTCCAAGCTCGCCGAGCGCTAGCGCTTCAGCGGCGCGGCCGCGGCGGAGGCGGGGCTGGAGCACGGAGCGGGCTGGGCCCGACGCCTAGAGGCCGACCCAGACGGGCTCGGGGTGCAGCTCCACCCCGAACGCGTCGCGGACCTGCGCCTGCACGCGGCGGGCGAGGTCGACGATGTCGGCCGCGCGGGCGTTACCGCGGTTGGTCAGGGCGAGGGTGTGCTTGGTGGACAGGCGCGCCGGGGCGTCCTCTCCGGGGAAGCCGCGGTGGCAGCCGGCGCGCTCGATGAGCCAGGCCGCCGAGAGCTTCTCTTTGCCGTCGCCGGCGGCGAAGCGGGGCATGGTGTCCTCCCCCACCTGGGTGGCGATCTCGTCGGCAAGCGCGGACGGCACCACGGGGTTGGTGAAGAACGAGCCGGCGGACCAGGTGTCGTGGTCGGCGGCGTCGAGCACCATGCCTTTCGCCCGGCGCGTCTCCAACACGGACTCGCGGGCCTCAGCCAAGGAAACGCGCGCCCCGCCCAGGTGGCGCAGGGGGATGGACTCGTCGGTCTTTTCCAGCTGCAGCTCAATCTCCAGCACCACGGCGCGCGAGGTGAACTTCAGGTTGGAGTACCGGTACGCCAAATCCAGCGACGACGCAGGCACCCACTCGTCCACGCCCGTCTCGCGGTCCCAAAGCCGCACGCGGGTGAGCACGTCGGCGATCTCCGCGCCGTAGGCGCCCACGTTCTGCACCGGGGTCGCGCCGGCGGAGCCGGGGATGCCGGACAGGGCCTCGATACCGCCGAGTCCGTGCTCCACCGCGTAGGCGACAACTGCATCCCATTCGGTGCCGGCTTGGGCGCGCAACCGGAGGTCGTCGATAAGCGAGATGCCCTCGTTGCGCACAAGCACCGCCGCGAGATCGAGATCACCGTCCGCGACGACCAGGTTGGAACCGCCGCCGACGACCAGCAGCGGGGTGCCGTCGCGGTCGAGCTTGGCCACGGTTTCGGCGAGCTCGTCGGCACTATGGCACTCGTAGGCCGCGGCCGGGGTACCGCCGACGCGCAGCGTGGTCAGGGAGGCGAATGATGGGGCAATCACGTCCACAACGGTAGTCTGTGAGCCATGACTGCACGTAGTGAGATCACTGTGACCATCAACCAGCCGATCGAGAAGGTCGCGCAGGCCTACAGCGCCCGCGAATACTGGGAGTTCATCGCCGAGAAGCTCTCCCCGGAGCCGGGCGAGCTCAACGAATTCGCGGACAATACCGCCACCCTGTTTGAGATCCTGCCGAAGTCCATTCTCCCGGAGGCCGCGCAGGCCATGGTCTCCCAGGACCTGAAGCTCAAGCGCGTGGTTACCGTCGGCGAGCTGGACGGCGACACCGCCAAGCACACCATGACCGGCGACGTGAAGGGCACCCCCGTGGACCTGGGCGCCGAGTACACCGCCACCCGCGACGGCGAGGCAACCAAGCTCGACTATGAGCTCGAGGCGAAGGTGAACATCCCGTTCATGGGTGCCGCGCTGGAGCCGAAGGTGGCCGACGCGCTCGAGGAGATCGTGGAAAACGAGGCGAAGCTGACCGAGCAGTGGATTAGCGAGAACCTCTAATTCCCCACTACCACAACCTGCGCGCCACCCCGGGTGCCGCCGGCAAGCCCTACGGGGTGATCACCCGCGGCACCACCGGGGTGAATCGTTTGCGCAGGTCAGACCGCTGGACCCGCTTTAACCCGCGGGTCCAGTCCCTTTTGCGCTCCGCCGCCGCGCCGCTGGCGGTGGACGTGGGCTACGGCGCATCCCACACCACCACCGTGGAGTGGGCCGGGTGGCTGCGCCAGATCCGCCCCGACATCGAGGTCGTGGGGCTGGAGATCAACCCGGAGCGCGTCCTGCCGCCTCGCGACGGCGTCCGCTTCGAACTCGGCGGCTTCGAGCTCGCCGGCTACCGCCCCCACCTGGTGCGCGCCTTCAATGTGCTGCGGCAGTACGACGTGGACCAGGTCCCGGACGTGTGGCGCACGGTGTGCGCGGTGCTTGCCCCCGGCGGCCTCTTCATCGAAGGCACCTGCGACGAGCTGGGGCGGCGTTGCGCATGGCTGCTTCTCGACGCCTCCGGTCCCCGCACGCTGACCTTGTCCTGGGACCCCTTCCACACGTCGAAACCCTCGGACGTGGCGGAGCGGCTGCCCAAGGCGCTGATCCACCGCAACGTGCCAGGCGAGCCCATACACCAGTTCCTGGCCGACGCCGACGCGGCCTGGGAGCGCGCTAGCGGCTGGGCCCCGCACGGCCCGCGCGTGCGGTGGCGCCACTCCCTCGAAGACCTGGCCCGGGACTGGCCGGTGCACCCCCAACGGCGCCGCTTGGCCGACAATTTTGTCACTGTGGATTGGCTGGCAGTCGCTCCTGCTTCGTAAACTGGCCCGCATGAAAACTGCGTGGAAAGTTGTCCTGTCGATCATCGTGGCGGTGCTGCTGCTGTTCATCGTGGCGGAGGCAGGCATCCGGGCGTTCGTCGCCCACCAGGTCACCTCCCAGGCCCCGGAGGGCACGTCGGTGTCCTTCGGCGCCAGCCCCGTGACCATCGGCCTGCTCGGCGGGAAGTTCCCCCACATGACGGTGGACCAGCAGTCCGACCTGCAGATCAACGGCGACCAGATCACCGGCAACCCGGCGTCCGTGGTGGACATGGACAACGTGCGCCTCAACAACGGCGAGCCCGTGGCCGAGTCCGTGCGCCTAACCACGGAGCTGCCCAACGACTTCGTGCGCGCCATGCTGAACCAGCAGATCCAGGATCAGATCGGCGACAACTTCCTCGCCAACGTGATCACGGTTTCCGACGTGGTGTCCAACGAGGAGGCCGGCACGTTTTCCATCGTGTTCACCTCAGGTGCCGCGGGGATTGAGCTGCAGCCGGAGATGCAGGACGGCCAGCTGACGTTCAAGGCCCGCAGCACCGAGCTGTTCGGCTTCGCCTTGCCTGACGACGTCGCCGACGCCATCAGCTCCGCCATGTCCCAGGGCGTCGCACAAGAGGCCACCGGCGGGATGAGCGTGGAAGACTTCACGGTCATCCCCGGTGGCCTCCGGGTTACGGTTTCAGGCGAGAACGTCAACTTCAAGGAGCTGCAGGACATGCAGCAGTCCCAGCAGCTGCCGGGCCAGCCGGAGCAGGCACCCCAGCAGCCCGAGCAGCCCGAGTCCCAGCCGGCGTAGCCGCCGCTGCGGCGCGCCTCACCAGCCGTAGTCGCCGTTTACAATGCGCTGGATCTGCGGGCGTACGTCGAAGAAGTAGATGCCGATGGCCACTGCGCCGAACCACGCGATGAACGGGAAGCGCAGCAGGCACGCCAACGCCGCCAGCACCAGGATGCCCACCCAGGCGCCCTTGGACTGACGGTTCGCCGCCTCGAAGGCGTCAGCGCGCGTGGTGGCCGCCATGACAGCCCCGACGATGCCGGCGATGCCCACCACCACCATCAGCACCATCCCGACGCGGGACGGCAGCATCATGATCTGGTGAATTTGGCTGACAGCGGCGGTATCCATGGCGTTTACTTCAGGTCCTCGACGTTGACGGTGGTGTCGTTCTTGGTGTTGTCCACAACTTCGCCGTCGATGATATCGCCGCCGGTCTTCTCGCCAGCGAACTGGTCCTGGACGCGCTGCACCAGGCCCTCGAAGCGGGCGCGCAGGTCGTCCACGGTGCCCTCAATGCCCTCGGTCTGGGTGCTGTCGAGGCGCTCGTTGAACGCGGCGCGCGCATCGTCGATAGTGCTGCGCAGCTTCGCCTTCACGTCGTCGGTGAACTGCAGGTCGCGCTCGCGCAGGCTGTTGAAGAGCTTCTCCGCCTCGTCCGTGAAGTTGGTGGCGGCGCCGCGCACCTCGCCCTCGGTGTTCGCGTTGCTCAGGTTCTGGCGCGCGTCCTCCGTGGCGGTCTTAAAGCGGTCCGACAGCTCGCCGGTGGCCCTCGTCAGCGCCGCACCGATAGCGGAGCCAGCGGACAGCAGCGCGTCGCCGGCCTCGCGGAGGTTGTTGCGCACCTCGTCGCCTGTGTTGTTTTCGGTGTTGTTGTTGAGGTTGGTGTTCTCGGTCATCATTCGCTCCTTCGCTAGTAGAAGATCAGTTGCGAACCAGTGTAAATAGCTAGCCCGGCCAGTGCACCGACGATTGTGCCGTTGAGGCGGATGAACTGCAGGTCTTTGCCCACCATGAGCTCAATTTTCTCCGCCGCTTCCTCGCCGTCCCAGCGCTCGATGGTCTCCGCAATGATGCCCACGATCTGGTCGGCGCCGTTGTCCGCGGCGAAGTGCGTGGCCTTCTCCAGGGCCCGCTCTGCGTCGGCGCGCACCGCAGGGTCGTCGACAAGCTTTCGCCCCCACTCGCGCGCCGAAGCAGCAGCTTTACGACGAAGCCCGCTTCGCCCATCCGACGCCTGCGCCACAATCGACGCCGAGATTTGCTCCCAGATGCTGCCCGCCGCGGACGTGACCGCGCCGGAGCCCATGATGTCGGCTTTGAGCGCCTCCACCCGCGAGATCATCTCCCCGTCGAACTGGAGGTCCTGGGCGAACTTGTTGATCTGGCGGCGGATCGCACGGCGCGCCTCGTGGTGCGGGTTGGTGTCCACGTCCTCCATGAACGCGACCATCTCGTCGTAGACGCGCTGGCCCACCAGCTCCTTGGCGAACCGCGGGGCCCAGCGCGGCATCCGCTCGTCGATCATGGTGACCACGGTCTCTTCCATGCCGTCGACCTTGCGGCGACCCCAGGCGACAATGTCGTCCACCACCGGGTCCACCTTGCCATCCGCGATCAGCCCCTCCAAGGTGCGGCCCAGCGGCGGGCCCCAAATCGGCTCGGCCAAACGGTCGATGAGCTGGGTGTTGATGAACGCCTCCGCCTCCTTCGGATCGATGCCCTCGACCATGCGGACGGTGAACTTGCCGGCCTCCTCGCTGACACGCTCCGCGTTCTCCGGCTTGGCAAGCCAGCGCCCCACCCGCTCCGGGATGCCGGCAGCCATGACCTTGTCGGTAATCGTGCGGGCGTTGAGGAAGTTCTCGGACACAAAGTCGCTGAGCACCCCGGCGACCTGGTCCTTCTTCCGCGGGATGATCGCGGTGTGCGGGATGGGGATGCCCATCGGGTACGTAAACAGCGCGGTGACGGCGAACCAGTCCGCCAAACCGCCGACCATGCCCGCCTCCGCGGCGGCGCGGACGTAGCCGATCCAGGCCGCGCCGTTGCCCTGGGACTGCGCCCACGAGCACGACAGGAACACCACCGCCATCAGGCCCAGAAGACTGGTCACCGCGATCTTGTGCTTGCGCAGCACGCGGCGGCGCTCGTCCTCGTTTGTGGGGGTGGGCATCATGGAAAGCTGCTCGCTCATGCCCATGATTAAAGCAGGCGTGCCGACACGGGCACGAAAAATGCCCCCTCCGCAGGTGGAGAGGGCATTTTGCGGGAAGCGCTACGCGGCTAGTTCACGCGGCCGGTGCGCTTGCGGTAGGCCTTGTAGTCCTTGCGGCCCACGACGATCAGGATGGCGCCGAGGATGGCGGTGACCACTGCCTCGACGATGCCGAGGATCAGCAGGCGCTGGGCCAGGTCGTGGGTCTGGGAGCCGAAACCGTAGACCATCGCGCCGGCACCCCACACGGCCAGACCGATGCCGAAGAGGGTGGACAGGATCAGGCCCATTGCAACCCAGGTGGAGTTCCGGGTCAGGGAAGAGTGCGGAGCACTCAGCGACACCGGGTCGTAGCCGTCGATGTAGGTGTCATCGATGCGGCCGACGTACTCCGGGTAGGACTCGTTGCGGATATCTGCAACTGCGGTGGAACCCATTGTTCTTGTTTCCTTCTTCAGCTTCGGTGTGACTTCAGCGTGAGCTGCTGCGATGGTTCGAGTATACGACAGGACGCGTGGTCGTCCCTAGTCGTCGCCGCCCTTGAAGGCGGCGCGGGCGCGCTCGGCGTTGATTGCGCCGACCGCATCCAGCGGGATACCAGCCGGGCACACGTCGGCGCACTCGCCGTACAGCGAGCAGTGGCCGAAGTTGGTCTCCAGCTCGTCGACCATCTTGCGGGCGCGGCGGGAACGCTCCTGCTTACCCAGCGGCAGCAGCTTCAGGTGCTTCAGCTTCGCGCCGGTGAACAGGTGCGCAGCGCCGTTCGGGCACGCAGCCACGCACGCGCCGCAGCCGATGCAGGCCGCGTAGTCGAGCGCGGTCTCCGCGTCGTGGTGGTTGACCAGCAGGGTGTCAGCGTCCGGTGCAGTGCCGGCGTTGACGGAGACGTAGCCGCCCTGCTCCATCACGCGGTCCAGCGCGGAGCGGTCCACGGCGAGGTCCTTGATCACCGGGAACGCGCCGGAGCGGAACGGCTCGATCTTCAGGGTGTCGCCGTCCTTGTAGTTGAACAGGCGCTGCAGGCAGGCAGTGGTGTTCTGGCCTGCGCCGTGCGGGCGACCGTTGACCAGCAGGCCGCAGGTGCCGCAGATGCCCTCGCGGCAGTCGGAGGCGAAGACGAACGGCTCCTTGCCCTGCTCGACGTAGGTCTCGTTCACGTGGTCGAGCAGCTCCAGGATGGACATCTGCTCCACAGCGTCATCGACCTGAACGGTCTCGAAGCTGCCCTCGGTGTCAGGACCAGCCTGGCGCCAGATTTCAAGTGTCAGTTTCATTACTTGTAGTTCCTTGCCATCAGCGGGATCGAATCAAAGTGCAGGGGTTCTGCGTGGCGGATGAACTGGCCTTCTCCGGCCGGCTCCCAGGCCGACACGAAGCACCAGTTATCGTCGTCACGCTCTGCCTCGCCGTCATCGGTGAGGTGGTCCATACGGTAGTGCGCACCGCAGGACTCGTCGCGGTCCAGCGCGTCGATGCACATGAGCTCGCCGAGGTTGATGTAGTCGACGAGGCGCAGTGCAGCCTCCAGCGTCTGGTTCATGTCGTTCGGGGAACCCGGGATTGAGATGTTGGTCCAGAAGTCCTCGCGCAGGGCGCGGATCTTGCGGATGCCCTCCTCCAGGCCCTCCACCGTGCGGGATACGCCACAGTGCTCGTAGAGGATGTCGCCGAGCTGCTCGTGGAAGTGCTCCGGGCCGTGCGGCTCCGGGCCGCGGATGGACATGATGCGCTCGATGCGCTCGGTGACGTCAGCCACCACGTCCTGGGCTTCGCGGGAATCCTCGGCCAGCTTCTCCTCGCCGAGGTGGTCGGCCAGGTAGTTCGGCACCGTGAACGGCAGGGTAAACCAGCCGTCCACAGAAGCGGACAGCAGCGAGTTCGCGCCCAGGCGGTTCGCGCCGTGGTAGGTCCAGGAGCACTCGCCGGCGGCGAACAGGCCGTCGATGGAGGTCATCTCGTTGAAGTCCGTCCACAGGCCGCCCATGGTGAAGTGGACGGTCGGGGCGATACGCATCGGGGACTTGTACGGGTCCTCGCCGGTGGAGTCCTCGTACATCTCGAACAGGTTGGAGTAGCGCTCGCGGATGGTGTCCTCGCCGAGGCGCTCGATGGCGTCGGAGAAGTCCAGGTACGCGGAGTTGTGCAGCGGGCCCACGCCGAAACCGGCGTTGAGCTGCTGGGAGATCGCGCGCGAAGCCACGTCGCGAGGCACGAGGTTGCCGAAGGCCGGGTAGCGGCGCTCCAGGAAGTAGTCGCGCTCCTCCTCCGGGATGGTGTTCGGGTCGCGGTCGTCGCCCTTTTCCTTCGGGGTCCAGATACGGCCGTCGTTGCGCAGGGACTCCGACATCAGCGTCGTCTTCGCCTGCCACTTCGCGTTGACCGGCAGGCCGGTCGGGTGGAACTGCACGAAGCACGGGGACGCGAGGTACGCGCCGCGCTCGTACGCGCGCATCATGGCGGACGAGTTGGAGTTCTTCGCCAGCGTGGTCTTGTGGTACACGTTGCCGTAACCGCCGGTGGCGAGGATGACAGCGTGGCCGGTGAACGGCGCAATCTCACCGTTGATCAGGTTGCGGGTGACAATGCCCGCGCAGTGCTTCTTGCCGTCCTTCTCGGTGATGATCAGGTCCATCAGGTCGTGGTGGGTGAAGATCTCCACGTTGCCCAGGTGGATCTGACGCTGCAGCGACGACGCGGTGGACAGCTGCAGCTGCTGGCCTGTTTGGCCGCGGGTGTAGTAGGTGCGGGAGACCTGCACGCCGCCGAAGGAGCGGGTGGCCAGGGTGCCGCCGTACTCGCGGGCGAACGGAGCGCCGATGGCGTTCATGTGGTCGATCACGCGGACAGACTCGACGGCCAGGCGCCAGCAGTCGGACTCGCGGCAGCGGTAGTCGCCGCCCTTGACGGTGTCCTTGGTGTGGCGGTAGGCGCCGTCGTTGTCCACCTTCTTGCCGCGGGCGGAGTTCACGCCGCCCTGGGCCGCAATGGAGTGCGCACGGCGCGGGGCGTCGTGGTAGGTAAAGGCCTTGACGTTGTAGCCGAGCTCGCCCAGTGCCGCGGCCGCGGCGCCGCCGGAGAGGCCGGTGCCGACCACCAGGACGGTGAACTTGCGGCGGTTCAGCGGCGAGACCAGGTTCATGTGGTCCTTCTGGTGCTGCCACATGTCCTTCATGCGAACCTCGTCGCGGTTCGGCTCGTTGGACTCGAGGACGTTGCCCGGGGTCACGCCTGCAGCTGCAGACTCGGGCTGGCGGAAGCCGCCGGTGCTCTGCTGGCCCTGTGCCTCAGCGGAGGTCTGCTCCCCGCCGTTGGAACCCTGGGCCCCGGAAAGACCGGAAATAGAGGTAGTCATAGTTGTTCTCCTAAAAAGCCGTTACCTGGAAAAATCCGGGACCCAGCCGAACGCGATGGCGAGCGGCATGACAACGTTGCCTGCGACAACGATGAACGGGAGGATGTACGCGAGGATGACCATCAGGCCCTCGCCGCGCTTGCCCAGCCAACCGAGGTCGGACACCGCAAGGTAGATACCGTGCGTCAGGTGCAGCAGCAGCGCCAGGTTGGCAACCACGTACACCAGCGTGACCCACCAGCGGCCCGGGGCAAAGGTGGCGAGCAGGTTGTTGCGCACCGCACCCTGGACGAACTCGTCGGAGGCGACAGCCTGGCCGAGAGTCAGGTCCAGCAGGTGGAAGATGATGAACAGCAGCAGGATGATGCCGGTCCAGATCATCGACTTCGTGGCGGTGGACTGCCACCCGCCCATCAGGTTGGTGCGCTTGAAGCGGCCGCGGGACGCGTTGGAGCGGGCGCGCAGGGTGAATGCGCCCCACACGTGCAGCACCAGGCAGGCCAGCAGGATGATGCGGAGAATCCACAGGAAGCCCTCGCGTGGGAACAGCGGCTCGCCGATCGTGCGCAGGAACTCGCCGTAATCGTCGATCGGCGCGGAGCCGTCGGCGTTCAGCGGCATGAAGATCTTCAGGTTGCCCACCATGTGGCCGAGGACGAACAGGCCGAAGATCAGGCCAGTGATCGCCATGGTCAGCTTGACGGCCCACGTGGGGTAGGACGGCCGCTCGCGCAGCGGCTTCTCAGTAATTTTTCCGTGACGAATGGCTTCACGGTCTGCGTTTTGTACAGTCATGGCACCTCCAGTGTCGCTAATACTCTAAGAGATAGCCCCCGCTCATACACACCGGATTGCCAGGTTGCCCGAGACACCCCCTAGCCTCAACCCCCACTTGAGCCCTTCATCCAGCGCACCACATTGAATGTGACCTTCGTCACCGCATTGCCGATCCACCTTAGACCCCACATTCTCCACCCCGTTCAGTGTCAATCTTTGGTTGGTTAGCCCCACCTAACCTCAACGCCAACTCCGTTCGCCGAAAATCTGTACCCTGGCTGCCATGGCTATCGACAAGAACACTGAAAACAAAGCAACCCGCCAGATCGACGCTCCCGCAGCCGAGATTTTCGACATCCTCTCCAACCCCGAGCGCCACGCCGAGACGGACAACTCCGGCATGGTCGTCTCCGCCGACCAGGGCGAGCGCCTGAAGAACGTCGGCGACACCTTCACCATGAACATGACCAAGGAGGACGGCGACTACCAGACCGTCAACGAGGTCTTCGCCATCCAGGACGACCGCATCATCGGCTGGAAGAACGTGGAAAACACCACCGCAGAGGTGAAGGTCGGCGCGAAGTGGCTCTACGAGCTCGAGCCGATCGACGCGGACAACACCAACGTCACCCTCACCTACCAGCGCGATGAGCTGGAGGAGAACCTCCTCGCGATGACCGAGAAGTTCGACGACGACTTCCTGGCCAAGTCCCTCGACTCCCTCGCCGAGGCAGTGGCAGGCGCATAAGCCTTCGCTTCTCGACGTCACCAAAGGCGGCCCGCCGGACCCAGCGCCCGGCCGGCCGCCTTTCCCATGCCCGCCGCTTCGCCAACCGTCCCCGCACCGACCCCGTCCCCACACCAGCCCCGCCCGCTCTCCTGATCTGCTAGTTCCCCAAATTTGCGAACTAGCAGATCAACTGTCCAACTTTTCGTTTCCGCAGGTGATATCGGCAACGACTTTCACTACGGGCAAGATCTGCTAGTTGCCCGAAGGAGGGCGGGGCGGGGAACTAGCAGATCTGCCGCTGAAGCAGCCCAGCCGTGCCACCCTCGCCGCCGGGGCTGGTCCCACTCCGGCCCTGCGCTGATCGTCTAGCGGTGTCGAAGCGCTGCTAGACGGTCACGCTGGTAATGAACATCAACTTCATTACGAACTGGGGAAATACAATCGGGGATTGCTGATCGTCTAGCAGGGTCGTGTTATGTCTATGGACATTTTGGACGCGGAGTCTGGTCACTTATTGGACATGGAGTCTGGTGACTTATTGGACACGGAGTCCAATGGCTTTTTGGACACCCTCCTAGTGGTGGTCTTATT